>CAZMEG010000034.1:0-10005 GCA_964565205.1 uncultured Cytophagia bacterium | reverse complement strand
GGATATTGCCCAGTTGACATTATATTTTCTTCTTTTATGGAAATACTCGGTGAAAAAGAGGGATTAAACCTACTGGAAAATCTAATTGAGGGTCATAATTCTTCTGTTTCAAAATCCGAATTAGAAATCATCAAACAACTTAAATCTTTTATACAACAGGTAAAAAATTCTGGTTTTTTGCCAAAAAGACTACATTTTGCAATACAACGATACCTGCGTTGGCTTTCCCTCAATCCCAGAGCCACGGCTCAGGCCCGGCTGGATACTGTGCAGGAACTCTGGACCACATACCGATTGGATACCCTGGAAAAGGATTTTCCCGGTGTGAGAATTCAACTGTTTCGTGATACGGTATTCAAAGACGCCGGCAAACCCGTCCAGAATCGTTTAAATGATATTGTGCAAAAATTGAAAGAGCGTGCTCTGGCTGATGATGAAATCGTCGATACCCTTTTAACTTTAAAAGACTTAGAACCCCTCTCTTCTGAAATGGAATTTTACCTGACGCGGATGACCTACCCTCATCTTTCTTCCACCGATTCTGCCGAAATTTTGTCGGTAATTAAATGGGGCAGCCAGAAATCCGATGTAGTGGTCTATTTTGAGGACAAGGAAGGGCAATTATTACGTGTCCGTCAGCCGGTGACTCATAAGGAGGTGGCCCGTCTCTATCGCCTCTTTCTCAGTGCCAATTTGCCGGTAGAATTCAGTCAGGAACATCATTTTCTGGTGGTTGTTGATGAGAAGGGACAGGTGATTGGCGGTTTATTCTATCGCTTTACAGGCTCAGATAGCGCCCACATGGAAAAAATGGTTATTGAAGAACATCATCGTAAAAAAGGCATTGGCGAGGGGTTGCTGAAAGAATTCTTTAATCGCCTGCGTAATCATGGTGTTAAAGCCGTGACAGTAGGATTTTTACAGCCCGCATATTTCCACCGCTTTGGCTTCAACATCGACCATCGCTATGCCGGCATGGTAAAATACCTCACTTACGATTCTTCACAGGACTGGGCTTCGGAGGAGATTCAGAATATTTGAGATAAAAATAAGATTAAAGACCGGTTACTCAACCCGGTTTGTAAAATATCCACTCCGAAGGCGATCTCGTCGAAGTACCTGGGGCTCTGTATTTTAGTAATAAGTGCGGAAAGACGCTTTGCGCGAGCTTTCTCAATTTTAATAAACCTCACTACTACTTTCCCAAAGATGAAAATTTTTATCTTACTTCATCAATAAAATTTATCCTCGTTATTTCTATAAAAATTCAATTATTTAGTTCTTTTTACATTTCCCTGGCACAGCAGTTGTATTTTCTGTATCTAAAAATACAGGTTTAATTAATACAGAATGGATGTGGTGAAATCACAAAAACCACCCTACAAATCCTGGTTTAAAATTGGCGAAGTAGCGAGAAGACTGGATATCGCCGTGGAAACCATCCGCATGTATGAACGTGAAGGCATCTTCATTCCAGAAAAAACATCAAGCGGTCAGCGTATTTTCAATGAAGCCGATATTCACTGGATCGCCTGCATTCGGCGGCTGATCAAAGAGCAGGGGCTAAATATCGAAGGCATTCGACGTCTTCTGGCACTCCTTCCCTGCTGGGAATTGCGTCCATGCCGCGAAGAAGAGAGAAATATTTGTCCGGCTTACCAGGGAAGTCAACGTCCCTGCTGGACCATGAAAGAGCAAATTCCAGAAAGTTGCCGGGCAGAAAATTGCCGAACCTGTGCCGTCTATCAAAGTGCTATTCAGTGCGAAAACATTAAACCCTTGCTTATCAAAACTTTTAAACATGAAGGTTAAAATATAAAAGGGGTAAATCAATGGCTAAACAAATAAGTCGAAGAGAATTCATCAAAATTAGTGGTATGGGAATAGGTGGTCTTGCCCTGGGTGGTGGATTGCTGAAGGCTCTGGCCCATAGTGGTGAAACAGTACCTTCGCTGGCGTCGCCAGCCTTAACCGGTGTTCCCACAGGTCCTGTAACCCTCACCCCTACAGTATGCGAAATTTGCTTCTGGCAATGTGCTGGCTGGGTTCATACGGTAAATGGTCAGCCATGGAAAATCACCGGTAATCCCGATGACCCCAACTGCAACGGTCGTCTTTGTCCCCGCGGCACGGGTGGTCTGGGTGCCTATCTGGATGAAGACAGGCTTCGTACGCCACTAATTCGTACAACCTCACGCGGAAAGCAAATTTTTCGTGAAGCTACATGGGAAGAAGCCCTTGATTTCATCGCAGAAAAAATGAAAATGATTGCTGAAAAATATGGTCCCGAATGTATGGCACTATTTACGCATGGTTCGGGCGGAGTTTTCTTCAAGCATCTTTTACGGGCTTACGGTTCCAACAACATTGCGGCTCCTTCCTATGCCCAGTGCCGGGGGCCAAGAGAAGAAGCCTATTTGTTAACCTTTGGTGAGGGCATTTACTCACCGGAACGTACCGACATTCGCAATACCAAATGTCTGGTTCTCATTGGCACCCATATTGGAGAAAACATGCACAACACTCAGGTGCAGGAATTTGCCGACGCCGTAGGTAATGGTGCCACCATTATCACTGTGGACCCCCGCTATTCTGTGGCTGCCAGTAAATCAAAATACTGGCTACCTATTCGACCGGGCACAGATCTGGCCCTGTTATTAGCCTGGATTCATGTGATCATCGAAGAGGAGCTATATGATAAAGAATATGTGCAAAAATATACCTATGGATTTGAGAAACTTAAGGCAGCGGTAAAAAAATATACACCGGAATGGGCTTATCCCATCACAACCATTGAACCGGCCCTCATTCGTGCCACGGCCCGTGAAATGGCCTGGCATAAACCGGCCACCCTGGTACATCCGGGGCGACATGTTACATGGTACGGCGACGATACCCAGCGAGTACGTGCCGGAGCCATTCTCAATGCCCTGCTGGGTAGCTGGGGACGCCGGGGCGGATTCTACTATCCCAATAAAGCGCATGTGCCCAAATATCCCTATCCGCCCTATCCTAAACCGAAACATAGCTGGAGAGATGCTTTTCCGAATCAATACCCTCTGGCCAACCTGGCCCTCGCCAGTGGAATTTGCGAGGCAACCATTCCGTCCCCGGAGCGCGATTGTTCCTTCAAAGGCTGGATCGTTTATGGCACCAATCTGATGTTGACTTTACCACAGCCGCAAAAAACCATCGAAGCCATTCAAAATCTGGAACTGCTGGTTGTGGTGGATTTAATGCCTTCGGAAATCACAGGCTGGGCGGATGTGGTGTTGCCCGAATGCTCCTACCTGGAAAGATATGATGATCTCCGCATTTTGCCGGGCCGGGTACCCAGCATTGCTCTGCGTGCTCCAGCATTCCAGCCTCGCTTTAATTCCAAGCCTGGCTGGTGGATTGCCCGTGAACTGGCACTACGCCTGGGTCTGGAGAAATATTTCCCATGGAAAACTATTGAAGAATACCTGGATACCCGGTTGCGTAAAATTGGCACCAGTTTGGAGGAGATGAAAAAGAAAGGGGTGCTGGTTCTCAAAGACAGACATCCCATTTACTTTGAGGAAGGCCTTGAGCCTGAATTTAATACTCCCACCGGCAAAATTGAACTTTATTCGACTATTTTGGAAGCTTATGGCTTCGATCCGGTGCCTCAATATACGCACCATGAAGAACCCCCGGAGGGGTACTACAGATTGTTATATGGGCGTGCCCCGACTCATACTTTTGGAAGAACGACAAATAACCCCATTTTAACCGAAACTATGCAAGAAAACGAAGTCTGGATTAACACCGCGGTGGCAAAACGCCACGGTATCCGCAACGGCGATTATGTGGTGCTGATCAACCAGGATGGAGTTCGCAGCAACAAAATCAAAGCCAAGGTCACCGAGCGCATTCGTCACGACTGTGTTTTTCTCGTCCACGGTTTTGGACATACGGATAAACGTCTGAGCAGAGCTTTCTTACGGGGTGCCAATGACAATCAACTCCTCACCCGTGTTAATATTGATCCTATAATGGGAGGTACGGGCATGCGGGTTAATTTTGTCACTTTTGAGCCGGTTAACAGGATGGTTTAAAAATATGCGATGGATTCAATGCAGAAGAAAAAACCGAGTTGGTTATGCAAAAAAGTTTAAAATATTCAAAACAGGCAATGTTCATTTAAATTAGTAATTAGTAGTGAAATGAATAGAAAAAGCATGGGAGAATGAAGATGGCACGATACGCCATGGTTATTGATACGAAGCGGTGTGTGGGTTGTGCTGATTGTGTGGTAGCCTGTAAAGTTGAGAACAATGTTCCGGATGGATTCTGTCGGGACTGGATTGTTCAGGATGTTAAAGGCACCTATCCTGATTTGCACATGGAGATTCGATCGGAGCGTTGCAATCATTGTGAAAATCCCCCGTGTGTGCGCTGTTGTCCTACAGGTGCCAGTCATGTGGAAGTAGGAGGTATTGTACTGGTAAACCATGACGAATGCACCGGTTGCAAAGCCTGTATCGCCGCCTGTCCCTATGATGCACGTTTTATCCATCCGGAAGGTTACGCTGATAAATGTACTTTTTGCATTCATCGTGTTAAAGAAGGGCTTGAACCGGCCTGTGTGGCAGTCTGCCCTACTAAGTGCATGCATTTTGGCGATCTGGATGATCCCAACAGCGAAGTGAGTAAATTGCTTAAATCCAGACCGCACCATGCTTTAATTCCAGAGGCCGGTACCAAGCCAAAAATATTTTATTTAACTTAAAACGAGGAGCAGGTTATGCACGAAGTTACCGTTACAAGTGGCAGACACATGCATATGATTGATCCCTATTTAACTATCTGGGGGTGGCAAATTCCCATTTACCTTTTTCTGGGCGGCTTGGTTTCAGGAATTCTATTTTTCTCGGCTCTTTATTTCATCCGGGGCAAAAGCAAAGAGTTGCCAACAGTAGTTCGCATTTCACCCCTTTTTGCTCCTTTTTTGTTAGCAGTTGGGTTACTTGCCTTATTTCTGGACCTTGAATACAAATGGCATGTGTTTCGTTTCTACACCAACATTCGCTTGCAGTCTCCCATGTCCTGGGGCTCATGGACTCTGGCGGTGGTTTTTCCATTAAGCATCCTCTGGGCACTCATCCAGGCACCTCAGGTCTTTTCTAACTGGCGCTGGCCCTGGAGATGGCTTAAACGAACCATGGAGTTCATAACACAAAAAGCTAAAATCGTTGCCTGGCTGTTAATTATTTATGCTTCTCTCCTGGGTATGTATACCGGTATTCTTTTGAGTGCCTTCAATGCCAGACCGCTGTGGAACACAGCTATTCTGGGCCCACTTTTTCTGGTTTCTGGACTTTCCACAGGGGTGGCTTTAAATATTCTTTTGTCTAAAAATGAAAAAGAAAGACAACTGCTTAGCAAAATTGATGTGATGGCCATCGGCGTGGAGGTATTTTTGATTATTCATATGTTTATGGGATTATTAGCTTCCACACAGGTACATATTGATGCAGCCAAAATGTTTCTGGGCGGACCCTTTACCGCCCCGTTCTGGGTTTTTGTCGTGGGTCTGGGGCTGGTCATCCCCGCATTCATAGAAATCTTAGAGGTTAATAAAAAAGTCATGGCAACAAAAATTCCGGCTATGCTGGTTCTTTTTGGCGGTTTAATATTACGCTTCGTCATCGTTGAAGCAGGACAGATTAGTCAGTGGATTGCTTATTAAACGAAAGTGTTCGTGCTTTCGTGTGCTTGGTTATTTACGAGTTTTAAAAGTGTGAATGCTACAAAGAGTGTAATCAACTTAAAAATAAGGGAGAAATTAGCCATGAAAAACAAATACTGGTCACCTTACTTTGCAGGCTTTATCCTGGGGCTTGTCCTGTTAGCTACCTTCTTCATTATGGGACGGGGACTGGGAGCTTCCGGAGCCATGATGCGTACAGTGGTGTATGTGGAAGATCGCATCAGTCCGAATCACGTAGACAATAATCCTTATCTGGCAAAATATGGTGGCGGAGACAAATCACCTCTCCACAACTGGCTGGTATTTGAAGTCCTTGGAGTGATTGTGGGGGGCTTTCTTTCTGGTTTACTGGCGGGAAGATTGCGAACCACCACCGACAAGGGGCCCCGCATTTCTCCCAGGATGCGCTGGATCTTTGCTTTTATAGGCGGGGGTCTCATGGGATTTGGAGCTCGTCTGGCTAAGGGTTGCACCAGCGGTCAGGCTCTCACCGGAGGTGCCACCCTGGCGCTGGGAAGCTGGGCATTCATGATGGCCATGTTTGCCGGTGCCTATGCTGTTGCTTATTTTTTCAGAAAACAGTGGATTTAATTTTAAAAGGAGGACACAATGTTCGCGCCATTATACAAATATGGTTACTTCAGCCTGGAAACCAGTCTGGTCATTGCCTTTATCATAGGCATTATGTTTGGTTTCACCCTGGAACGTGCAGGATTTAGCAGTTCCCGTAAACTGGCTTTGCAATTTTATTTCCGTGATATGAGCGTTTTAAAAGTCATGTTTACGGCTATCGTTGTGGCCATGGTTGGACTGCTTTATTTAAATTTAACAGAAGTCCTTGATCTTTCGCGGGTATATTTAAATCCAACTTATCTGTGGCCACAAATTGTCGGCGGCATCATCATGGGTGTGGGGTTTGTTATTGGCGGGTATTGTCCCGGCACTTCCCTGGTGGCAAGTGCTATCGGAAAAATCGATGGTTTCTTCTATGTAGCCGGCGCCCTTTTTGGCATGTTTGTTTATGGGGAAATTTATCCACTGATTCAAAGATTTGCCGAAGATAGTTATCTGGGTAAAGTGACTTTAAGTGACTGGCTGAAACTACGCCCTGGCATGGTGGCTTTGCTGGTCATTCTGATGGCGCTGGGTATGTTTTACGGTGCTGAACTACTTGAGAAAAAATTTGCTGAAAAAGAACAGGTAGAAGGAGCCAAAACTACTACACGTGAATCCGAGAAGATAACTTTTTCGGTGAATTAATGGAAAAATAAGTAGCAGAATAAATTAAGGAGAATAAAGGGATGAATGGTCAAAATATTTTTAATCGGAAATTTGCTGCTGTACTCCTGGTTATTCTGGGAGGACTCTTAGCCATCTCTCCGGCTGGACTAAAAAAAGCTCAATCATTTTCCCCTCGAGAAATAGCCGCAGCCATTACAAGTAAAAGCGATCATGTCACGGCAGAAGAGCTGGCCGCCTGGCTTGTGGATAAACGACCTGACATTCTCATTGTCGATATACGGTCTTCTGAAGAGTACCAGCAATACCATATTCCCGGTGCAATCAACATTCCATTAGCCAAATTATTTGATCCGGAATCTTTAGAACTTCTGGATCAAGATCGAATTGTGATCTTGTATTCCAATGGTGGCACACATGCCGCCCAGGCCTGGGTCATGCTCAAACAACTGGGAATCGAAAGTTATGTTTTACTGGGTGGTTTAAATTACTGGGTGGAAGCCATTTTAAATCCCAATCCTCCTGGCGATCTGGTAGCCGATTCTGAAATTTTAAAATATCAATTTCGCAAATCAGTTTCCGGATATTTTGGCGGTTCAGGTGTTAAGATTGAAGAACAAAAGAAGCACACTGTAAAGCCTAAAATTAAACCTAAATTTAAGCTTCACAGAAAAAAGGAAGCCGATGAAGGTTGTTAGTATTCCATTGCATAAATACAGAGACGTTTTAAATCATTTAGATGTTGACTTTGGAATTAATATTTATTATCTTATGAGCAAATGTTCATATAACTTTAAATTCATAAGAAAACAAAAAGGAACATTGCTCATGAAAACCCTGCTAGAATTAAAAGCTGACATTCTTAAAGCTCTGGCCCACCCGAATCGAATTCGCATTGTCGAAGCCTTACGATGTGAGGAGACCTGTAATTGTGAATTAGCTCCATCTCTGGGACTGGAACAATCCAATCTGTCCCGACACATTGCTTTGCTGCTACAAACAGGGATCATTGCCGCCAGAAAAGAAGGCGTGAAGACTTTTTATCGAGTGGTTGATCCAGATGTGTTTACTATTCTCGATCTGGTACAAAATATAGTAAAGAAACGGGCTGAAGCACAACTGGCTATGTTAAACAGTTAAGACCATACAAATCTTATAAGTAAGGCTGGAATTTTCTTAAAGATGAGAATGCATTATCATATTTGGAAAAGATGATCCCTTACCTGGCTCTGATCAATTTTAAATAATTTAAGTTTAATCAGTAAGATAAGGTGCTATATCTTTTGGGTAAAAAGTGGAACGTTATTTGCTATTTATTATATGATTAATTAATCATATTGTAATATTTTAAATATATGAGGTGAAGCCGTCAATGGTCATTAAAATCATAATTGCCGGTCTGGAGGCTCTGAAGGAGTACATTGCTCTGCATGTGCTCACCTGTCTGGTGCCGGCGTTCTTGCTGGCCGGGGCCATGGTATCGTTCGTTTCCAAAGAGACCATTATCCAGTATCTGGGGGCTGCGACAAGAAAGATAAAATCGTTTTCGCTGGCCTCGGTCTCCAGCTTTTTCGTGGCCGCCTGTTCCTGTACCGTGATCCCGGTAGCCAGCGGCATTTATTATGGAGGTGCCGGGGTAGGCGCGGCTTTCATCATTCTCTGGGTGGCGCCGGCCGCAAACATTCTGGCGCTGGTGTACACCGGTGCCATCCTCGGAGGAGAGATGGTGACCGCGCGCATCATCGCGGCTCTACTCATGGCGTTCGTTGTAGGTACGGTGATGTCCACAGCTTTTGAGCGGGAAGAAGTGGAACGCTCCGCAGCCTTTGCCACCAATCCCGGCGGCAAGATTGTGGGTACGAAGGACGTCATTCTCATCCTGCTGATCGTAGCGGATTTGCTGGCTCCCAATTACCTGGTGCAAAAGGGGCCGTATTTACACAAGCTTTATGTCTGGGCGGCGGGCATGGTCCTCGTGGCGGCTTATGCATACTGGGCTAAGAGTCACGATGAAATTGTCGCCTGGTTGAAGGAAACCTGGTGGTTCGTGCGCATCATCTTTCCGCTGCTGCTGGCGGGCGTGTTTATTGTTGGCGTAATCGGTGCAATTTTGCCGGAGCAATGGATTCAACGCTGGCTGGGTGGCCACGGACTGCGTTCTTCGTTTCTTGCCACTATGATCGGAGCCATCAGCTATTTCGCCACCATGACCGAAGCACCGTTCGTGGACAAGCTCATGCATCTGGGCATGGGCAAGGGCCCGGCCCTGGCTTTGCTGCTCACCGGCCCCGGACTGAGCTTGCCCAACTGGCTGGCCATCGGTCGGGTATTTGGCCTCAAAAAGGCTGTCTACTACGTAGTGACGCTCATTGTTCTCGGAACCCTGGTCGGCTGGTTTGCCGGCAATTTTGTGTTCTGAAGCCACGGATTTACACCGATGAACATGGATTTCTTTTCGAAAGCAATTTTGCAAAAAAATTTGGACTTTGTTGATGAATTTTCAATACATAAAAAGCGCGATGAACATTTCATCTGTGTTTAATCCGTGCGAATCTGTGGTTAATGATTTTCTAAGGAGGTGATGACCATGAAAATACTTATTGCTGGATCTGGTTGCCCCAAATGTAAGGCCACCGAAAAGAATGTCTATAATGCTTGCGCCGAACTCAACCTGGACGCTGACATCTCACACCTGTACGATGTCAAAGAGTACGTCAAATTGGGCGTCCATTTCACCCCGGCGGTCATCGTGGACGACAAGGTGGTGATTTCGGGTAAGGTGCCCACAGTTGAGGAACTTAAGAAAATACTGTCCGAGGCACACTAAGAAACTGCTTTCGGAATGAATTTGTAATCAAATAAAATGAGGAGCCTTCCAAATGGGAAAATTCACCCGTGTAATCGAAAAACTGCAGAACTTCCGACTGCTGCCGCTATTTGTGCTCATCAGCATGGTTGTCGGGATCGGTATTGGTAAGATCTACGGCATTTCCAATTTCAAAATCACGCCGCCCATCGATGCGATCATTTCA
>CAZMEG010000033.1:0-13720 GCA_964565205.1 uncultured Cytophagia bacterium | reverse complement strand
TCTTTAATTTCATTTTAATCTCCTTTTAGACATAAAATTGAGCGAGGAAGGTAAATGAACTTGGCACTGGAACCATTATCAAGTAATTTCAGAGGCTTCCAGATTGACCGTTTTTTGTTTTTTAAGTTCAGATAATCTTTTATAATTAGGTATTCTGGCAATTTTACCACTGGAAGTTTTAATTAACCAACGATAAGGTACATGAATTACTTCGTCAATGGTTACACCCAGGCGCTGAGCTACTTCAGCCCGGGCGAATCGAGCGATATCATTCAGAACGGCTTTGTCTGTGGATTTGGATTCGACCAGCACAACAATTTTTTGTGTCCCCATTTCTGGATCATCCACACCAATGGCAGCAATTCGTCCTGCCACCGCAGCCGGGTGCTCGCCAACAATAGCTTCGATATCCTGCGGAAAAATATTTACGCCACCAACGATGATCATATCGCTCTTGCGACCGGTGATAAATAAAATATTACCCACCCGGTAGCCCATATCGCCGGTGTAGTACCATCCATCCTTATCAAGCACTTTTTTTGTTGCCTCAGGATTTCGATAATATCCATGAAATCTGGCTCGTGATCGAATGGCTACTTCACCAATGTGGCGATCTGGAATTTCCTGGCGATTATCATCAACAATCTTAAATTCTGTTCCTCGGAGGGCTCGACCGACACCCAGGATACGCTGAACATTTGGACTATCTTCTGACACCGGCACAGCACGCTTCTCGCTTTGCAGGATGAATCGATCGACGGTATCTACCACAATGGGCTCACGATGGCCTGCCGCAAATACCGAGTTTGTGACCTCCGCCATGCCATACACAATACCAAGTGAATCTTTTCTGAAACCCCAGTGACAAAATCGATCCGCAAACATTTTGTGACTCTCGTAAAAACACGGTTCAGCACCATTGCACATAAGCCGGATCGATGATAAGTCCAGCCCTTCCATCTCTCGATCTTTAATTCTTTGAGTCATAAAATTGAAGGCAAAATTTGGCTGATAAAAGATGGTAGGCCGGTAGCGATCTACGGCCTCAAGTGCCATAACCGGTCGTTTCACCCAGTCCACCGGTGAAATTAAGGTGAAGTTACTACCAAGAACAAGGGCATGAAGCGCCACACAAACTAATCCCCAATCATGATAAAGGGGAATCCAGCTCATGATGGAGTCTTTCTGAGTGATGTCAAAAAACTCTCCTACCCCTTCAATTTCAGCGAGGATGGCTCGATGGGATAGTAACGCCCCCTTCTGCATCCCCGTGCTGCCGGATGAATACTGGATCAGAGCCGGGTGCTCAGCATCAACCGGCACCGGTGCATTGGACTGACCGGTGATTGTTACATCTTCGACGGTTAAAAGGGTGGGGCGGTGAGCCCCGGCCGGAATGGTTTTGTGCAAAAGAGCTCGAACCTGTGGACGAGTCAGAATAGCCTGCGGACGTGTTGATTCGATCAGAACCTCCATATTGTTGTAATAACGTTCCGGATCAATTCGTGGATTTGGATGTGGGAGAAAAGCCGGAATGGCTCCCAGCCACATGGCGCCCAGAAACGCAGGCATTAAATCTTCATGATGTTCAAGGATTACCAGCACCACCGAACCTTTCTCAATCCCGTAGGCTGCATATCCGGAAGCAAATTGCTTTGTGCGTTCAAGGGTTGTTTGATAGTCGATTTCGACAGGATCACGATCTGCGAAAAGATAACGCGAGTACAAAGCATCCGGTATAGATTCGGCATAATGCTGCAAATAACCAATAAGTGTAGTAGAAGTCTGTTTCATAACCGCCCCTTACTTATTATTGTGGTTCAATTTTGATTTCACAAAATTGGCAATATCCGAAAGTGTATCAAAATTTTCTTCACTAACCTCGTGTGCCTCCGTTTCGAACTGAAAGCGCTGTTCCAGAAAAGAGATTAATTTCAATGTGTTAATGGAATTAAGAAATCCACCCCGAATGAGAGAAGTAGAATCTGTAAGCACTTCAGGATCTTCATCCGGAAGGAAGGTTTGTAAAATGTAATTTTTTACGATTGTTTTAATCTCGTCCATTGTAACCTCTTGCTGATTTTTATACAATTTTCAGAAATGGTTTAAATGTCTTTTTTATTCAGTGACTCGAAGAAGTGTTCGGGCTTTCAAGCGTGCGCTTTGATAAAATCTCCTGGCAAAAACTTTCCAGATTCCTTCCTTTTTATTGCGATGCGGAAAAGGGGCGTTCGGAATGGGTTTGCCTAAAAAGGGACACAATTTTTCAAATCCTTCTCCCCTGGTGAAGTCGATCAATAGATAATCTTCCGGTCGATCAGCAAAATATTCTGCCACATCGCGATTGTATTTTCGATAGGTTTCCAGAAAGAGCTGCTCATCAAATTCTGTGGTGCCAAATAGCTGCCTGTTGAACTCATCACCATACTTTTGAAAACTCTCTTTAAATTTTATTCTTCCAACCGTAAAAAGCCACTTGATACTTTTCAGCCAGCTCTCCTCATCACGAATGGTATGAATAAATTTGCTATTGGGGTGCCTTTTATCCAGCTCTTTATAAAGCAGGGTTATGGGATCATCGGTAAAGCCATCATACTGATGGATAATTTCGTGATCAATATTATAATAGAGTTCTTTTGGAAACTGCAGGGTTTTTATACCAAGCATATTTAAAGCGGTGGCAAGAGAAGTGGTACCTGTACGCTGAAATCCTACTCCGAATACTTTCATCAAATCTTATCTCACAGGTTGTACAGTTTAAAATGCTCAAACGGTCTGAGGGTCCAGGCTGCTTACCTTACTAAGGGAGGCTAACTCATCCACATTTTCTCGTAATTTGTAAAGGGCTGACAGAATGCGATCCACATTTTTCTTATCCAGAAGAAAGAAATGAAGCATGGCGATAACCTCTTCTTGATAGATTCGCTCGGCTTCAGGACAGTAAAATTCGGAATAATCCACATCATCGATGGTCAGATAAGAGCGCTTAATTTCACGGAAAAATGGATTTTTATATAATGGTTCATTGTGCGCCAGACCACAGGTGATCCCCTCTGCTCTTAAAGCTTCCATAAACTGATCTCGTGGGACATCGTTCCACTCGTTGGAATCATATTTGATGAAATAAAAGAAATAGCCCTGTCGGGTAATACGCGGGTCACGTTTCAAAGGTGAGAGCCCACCAATCTTCTCCAGTTCCTGGCCAAAATATTGGGCATTTTTATGTTTGATTTCCGTTTGTTTTTCAAAACGCGTTAACTGAGCCAATAATATGGCCGCGGTAAATTCAGACATGCGCCAGTTTCCTGATGGCAAATAATAAATTTTTTCTCCCTGCGAAGTTTTTACTTTTCGAGTTAAAGCAAAATAATCTACATTTAAAGTTTCGTCACTGTAGGTGATGGCGCCACCCTCTCCACAGGTCAAAGGCTTGGACATCTGAAAGCTGAAACACCCCATATCGCCGAGGGAACCTACCTTTTTACCCCGCCATTCCGTTCCATGGGCCTCGGCACAATCTTCAATCACAATTAACCCATGTTCTTTTGCAATTTGCACGATCCGGTCCATATCCGCCGGGTAACCACCATAGTGCACAGGGAGAATGGCGCGTGTTCTGGAAGTGATGGCAGCCTCAATTGCCTCTGGAGAAATCTGGTAGGTTTCTGGATCTATATCGACAAATATTGGAACCGCCCCGGAGGTAATTACCGCAGTAGCGGTGGCCATAAATGTCACCGCCGGAACAATGACCTCGTCTCCATAGCTTATATCACAGGCACGAATGGCCAGCTCTAAGGCAGTAGTACCTGAGGAAACCGCCCGACAATTTTTTGTGCCAATAAGCTCTGCAAAGACTTTCTCAACTGTGGCAACTTTTCCCTCTGGATTCATTCGACTGCACCAGCGTCCGCTTTTTAATACCTCCATAAGGGCTTTCTTTTCTGCCCCATCATAAATGGGCCAGCGCCACTTTATCCCTCCCGGAACCGCTGGTTTGCCTCCGTTAATTGCTAATTTGGCCAATTTAGATTTTCCTTGTTTAAAATTTAGAGTTGTACAGAATCCTGGATATTTACTTTATGTTTAGAATCTGAAATTAAATATTCTACATCTAATAAATAGTCTCTAATTTTTTTAGGTTGGTTGTCCAGGGTTGTATCCCTGGCGGCGATACTCATGACAAAGCTTTTTATATTATCTTCGATTCTGGTTGAAGAAGGTAGTCCACCATCTAACCAGTTAAGGAACTCATCAATAATATAAACATGCCCCCAGAATCCTCCAATTGGCTGACCAGATCGCCCGGGAAAAATAACTTTGGGCGCTTTATAAGACCTGGTTTTCTTTCCCATTTGATAGATGACAACACGATTTTCATCTAATAATTCAACAGTTCCATTTTCAAATTCAGCACGGTAATAAGAATGCCAGTTGGTAATAAGGCCGGCCCCACTGCTATTCCCCTCATAAAATGCATGTAAACCATTCTCCATACGCATAATATAAAATCCACTGGACCAGTGATCGAATTTAGACCATTCCGGCTTCCAACCAAATCCTGATAAAGTTTCACAATCGCTACCTGAGAGAAAACGAAACATATCAAAATGGTGCACACAATCGTGAAAAAGCAATCGACGATGGGGTCTTTTATCTGAAGTAAATCTCTGATAATCATCTGCATATTTTCCAACAATGTATTGAAGCCGCCCCAGTCTTCCCTCATCACGAATTCGTATGAATTCTTGTTTATTTGATGCATACCGAAATTGTTGAATAATCGCACAGGGCATATCAGTCTTTTTTGATGTATGCAACATAGCTTTTGCCGCTTCCAGAGTATCGGCTATGGGTTTTTCACAAAGTACCGGCATGCCATTTTCCATGGCTGCAATAGCAGCCGAACTGTGAAATTGTGGTGGAATCGCAATGCCGCAGAAATCCGCTTTTACTTTTTCACAGGCCTCATTAAAATCAGTAAACAAACGATCTTTACTGAGTCCTAACAGTTTAGCGTTTTTTTCGAGAACTTTAGTATTTACATCACACAAACCGACAATTTTAACCTGATGGGTAAAATTTTCGATAAAATTTTTTATCCAGACGGCGGCCATGCCACTTCCACCGATCATTAAACATGTTTTACAAGGTCCTTCTTGTCTTTTATGAAAAATCTTAAAAATAGACATTATTAATCTACCTGGTAATTCAATTCAAGCAATTTCTCCCGGAGAATATTTTGTAAAACTTTTTGATCTTCCTCATTTAATTGTTGCCGCCATTTACCTATGGAATTAGGATTAATAGGTTGACGAAGGTTCTTATGAATAGCTCTACGGGTGTCCTTAAGTTGATCAACATTTTTCCAGAATTCGAGTGCCTTAGGCGTGTAATCAAGGTTTAAAAATTTATAAACCTTTCTGATGACAGGTTCAGGATCTTTAACCAGATTTTCATAATAAATTTCAAGAAAACGGGTAGCATCTAATTTTGCAGCAAATTTCCTTGCCAAAGTAACACTTCTCAACCAGTAATTTGCGGCTCTCCGAAAATCCGTTACCGGGGTGGTATCAGCAGCCACCAGAGAAACGGCTACATCGCGTCCATCCCGAATGAGAAGGATATACTGGGCATTTGGAAATAATTGATCAATGAGTGGTAAAAACAATGCATTTACTATACTTTTATCTCCCCATCGTTTGGCTTCTGGTTTCTTTTCCTGCATATAATAAACAAAGAAAATATCAATCAGTCGGGCTAAACTACGTTGTTCCTTTTGAAGATTCAAAGCAATAGGATAGAATTTAAAAACATCCAGTTCCCAAAAACCAAATCCAGGATATTTAATCTGAAACTCAGAAACTACTAATCGTACCACATATTCCCAGGGCAAATACCTGAACCACATTTTATATTTTCTAACCAGATGACCCAGTACGTGCGATTCAGGAGGGATACATACATCCGGGTGTTGATTGATAATAGCTCGAAGTAAGGTTGTACCCGAACGACCTGAACTAATAATAAAAAATGGTACACAGCTAAGATGGTTTGGATCACAATGGACAGGGAAAGGTTTTATAATCCCTCTAAAAAGTTGAATTAAACGTTTACTATACTGCCTGGAATGATTAAAAACTGAGCCAACCATTCTCATTTCGAGTAAACAAACGATTTTTTATTCTTATTTGAACAAATCTCCTGCATCTTTTCAAACATAAGCCTGGATGTTTTTTCCCAGGAAAACATTCTTTTCACCCTTTCTCGTCCTGCCAGGCCAACCTGATAGGTTTGTTTGGGGTTATTGATTGCTTTTTCAATACACAACGATAATTGCACAATATTTCGATAAGGAGCAAGCCAACCCGTAACGCCATTCTCAACAATTTCTGGTACGGAACCTGCCTGATAAGCAATGACCGGGATACCCGCCGCCTGAGCTTCCGCAATGGATAATCCAAAAGATTCCACATGAGAAGGCAAAATAGCCAGATGTGCTTTTTGTAATTCCAGACTAAGCTCATCATCACCAATAGGACCATGTATAATGACTTTATCGCTTATCCTGTTTTTACTGGCTAAATTTCTGACCCAGTCACAGGCCCCCTGACCAAAAACTCGAAAAGTCCAGTTATCATATCCACGGTTAGCTAACAATCCAAGTGCCTCCAGTGCATCAGCAATGCCCTTTAATTGAGTGAAGCGCCCAAAAAAGAGAAAACGAGTAATTTCTTCGGGTTCATTTCGTGGTATTTCCAAAAATTTACCTTCAACTCCCAGAGGACAAACAACAATCTTTTCAGCATCGAGATTCATAATATCGATTAATTCATTTCGAGTAAAATATGAAGTAGCAAAGACAATATCTGCTTTCCTATGAGCCTTAATAATAAGCCAGGAATCCAACCATTTTTTTACAGCTCTATACAATTTCCCTCCATTTGCAAACCCATTTAGAGCTAAATCATAAGATTGCCAGGTAGAGATATAACCAAAACGAATTTTATGGAAATGTAAAAAAGAAGGCAGGAATGCGGCTTCATGGTAGTAACTTAGCACGAGATCGAGATGGTGTTGTTTAAGAATTTTTTGGATGGTTTTCCTTACATTGAGTCCATCAAGGCGCCAGTGGAAATAGTTCTGTCTAACGCGTACAATCTCAACAGAATCTTTTGCAAGCTCGCCATCATATTCAAAGCCAAGAAAATGGTTTGAAAGCTTTGGTCTGGGGAAGCGAGATAATGGCACTGAAGAGACGGGTAACAGAACCACTTTTACACCTAACTTACCTAAATGTCTGGCGATTTCCCTTGTCATACGAGCCCCACCACTTGCTTTACCCAGCGGATAAGGATAGGTTATGGCTACAGAGAGCGAGTGATTTGTTTGGTTTAAATTATTAATCATATATTCTGATTAATACGCAAATTTTAAATATTTACTTTCAAATCTTATTTTAAAGAATCAGGTGGAAGGAATATTGGAAATGATGGAAAATCAACGAGATCCCGCCACTGACATTATCGGTTGAAATTCCCCCTCGGCTATTTTTCCACCATCATAAGAATATGGATAACAAGGGATAGGAAATTGTTTACATATTTCAGATACTTTTGCGATAACGGAAGATTTCACAGAATCATCCAATTCAAATGTCCTGTCATCAATAGGTTTAACCGAAGAAAGAACTCGGTGAATGAGTTCAGCACATTGAGGCATATCTTCCGGACCCATTCCTTTAAGAGCAAGACTATTGGTGCCAATGCGAATCCCGCTGGTAATAAATGCCGATTTTGTATCGCCTGGAATTCTATTTTTGTTTACGATGATATTGCACGATTCCAGAGCCTTTTCGGCTACCAGCCCGGTAATTCCACTGGAAAGCACATCAACCACCACCAGGTGATTATCCGAACCCCCTGTAATGACGTGGTAACCCATCTCAATAAAACATTTGGCAAGAGCTTTAGCATCGGCAACAATCCTTTTCATTCTTTCTTTAAACTCCTCGGTTTGCACCATACCTAACGCACGTGCCTTGGCACTGATGGAGTTTAAATTAGGGGCACCTTGAAAAAAGGGAAACACTCCTTTTTGAATAACTTCAAAAAGTTTTCGTTTGCCATCTGGGGCAGGCAGATCATAGTCTTTACCCATCAAGATTAAACCACCCCGTGGCCCATAAATCTGCTTGTGAGTACAGGTGGTAGTAAAATGTACCACATCAATGGGGCTGGGATGCAGACCGGCGATAACCAGTCCTGCTATGTGGGTGATATCGGCAAGAACATAAGCGCCCACCTCATCAGCAATCTCTCTGAATCGGGCAAAATCGATAATCCGTGGATAGGCCGTGGTGCCACAGATGATCAGTTTCGGTTTATGCTCTTTAGCCAGCCTGTAAACCTGATTGTAATTGATTCGTTCATTTTCATCCAATCCATAACCGATGGCATTGAAATACTGGCCGGATACCGAAGCTTTTGAACCATGAGTAAGATGGCCGCCAGAATTGAGCTCCATACCCAGTAAAGTGTCACCTGGTTTAAGTAAACTGCACATGACCACCTGATTTGCCGTTGTGGCTGAATGGGACTGAACATTGGCATATTTTGCTTTAAAAGCCTGCTTGGCGCGGTCAATGGCCAATTGTTCAATCTTATCGATGACTCGGCAGCCGGCATGAAATCTTGCTCCAGGATAGCCTTCGGCCGTCACATTCACAGGAACCATGCTGTCACAGATTAATACCGAAGGGTCCACGATACTGGAAGCCGCTACCATCGTAAGTACATTAGCCTGTCGATGATATTCCTCTTCGAGTAATCCGTATAACAATGGATCATCTTTATAGAGGTTTTCGATACCCTGATGAACGTACTGTGAAAGAATCATATTACCAGTCATTGTTTTGTTTCCTTTCAACTATTGAGTGAATTTATAGTTATAGTGATTAAATAAATTTATACTTTTTCCTTTTTTATTGTAATTTTGTTATCAAAGGTTCAAGCGGTCCAAACTTTAGCCCTAATTAAAGTTCTGCATTTTGATCTAACATGGCCCTTACTTCCTCATCTGAAAGCTGATTGATTTGAATAAAAGTCCTGGCCACTTCTTCAACATCCACACGGGCTTCCTTTCCAGCCTTTTCAATGCAGCGGGCTAACTCTGCCACAGTAGGCGAGGTAAATATATAGCGAAGTGGAATGGGTATAGGAAAAATATCCTGTAATCTTGTCATGATCTGGGTGGCTAAAAGTGAATGACCACCAAGTTCCAAAAAGTTATCCTGGACTCCGATACTTTCCATTTCAAAAACTTCCGACCAGACACTGGCCACCACTTCTTCAATTGCATTTCGTGGAGGAACAAAATCTGTGCTTAACTCCGGTCGTGATTGGTCTGGAGGAGGTAATGATTTTCTGTCAATTTTACCATTGGGCGATAATGGCAAAGCTTCTAATAAAACAAAAGCAGAAGGGATCATATAATCTGGTAACTTTTCCTGTAGAAATGTACGAAGCTCCGGAATTAACTTCCGTATCAACACACTTTGTAGAGGATTGTTCGCATAAGTACGCAACGGTTTTGTAGCTGTTACCCGGGGATTAAGTACGCAGGGGACTATTTTTTTGGCTGTTTCTGTACCATTTTTTCGGGCAAACAATACATCAAATTTATCCTTAAAATCTTCTCTATTCCATGTAACGTAAACTTCATAAGGTAATTCTTCACCAATAGACCAAAATTCTTCTGGATCAAAAAAGCCTTCTAACGACATGTGGTTTAATGTTTCACGCAACTCTCCAACCGTAGCCGGGCCATCAGATTGAGAAAGCAACTCCATGGCCTTAATCTCTCTGGCGACTCTGGCATTGGGTACGGCTTCAATTCCTAAAAAGTCGGGTTTTGTTTCATTTAATAGTTCCTTAAGTTTAGCAACGGTAAATTTCTCGTTCTGCCAGTTTAACCATTGAATTTGGGAATTAAAATTCGCATCGGATTCAACATATAAAACCACATCATAACGAAAGCGTGTCATCTCATTTAAATATTTACCCCGACGTAATTGAATCTCTACCTGTGTAATTTTAGGGAAATAATTTTTTAAAGTGAGGAAGAATTCTGGATGAATAAAAAGTTGTTCTTCTTTATCTCTAATTTTTTTAATTCTTTGACGCAATTTGTCCTTTGGTAACCAATTGGCCGCTTGATAAAGTTGAACGGAAGTATGAAATGCTTCCATTAAAGCTAAATTGATAACATCACCGATGTAAATGTACCCACCCGGACGGGTTACTTCAACCGCACCTTCCAGAACACGTAAAAAATAATTAATGCTTGGGAAAAGCTGAACCACAGAATGTAAGATTACCAAATCAAAAGAGTTAGCATTTAGATCTTGGAAATTATCTGCCATTCTCTGCATTAAACTCACCTGGGGCATAGGCCATTCTGGTTGATTCAAATGCCTGCGAATATAATCAAGCCCAGTACGGGAGAAATCGGTGCCTACATACTCCTGGCAATGTGGAGCCACTCGGAAAAGCAATAATCCCGTACCGCAGGCAATTTCTAGTACACGTTTGGGTTGTAAAGAGAGGATGCGTTGCACCGATTGGTTAACCCATTCGCGCATCTCTTCCTCCGGGATAGGCAAACCAGTATAACTGCTATTCCAACCAATAATGTTAAATGTGGGGTCCTGGGTCTCGATCGGTTCGCTATACGTTTCCTCGTAAATCTCCTGCCACTGGGAAATTTGATCGTCATTGAACTCTTGAAGCGCCGCTTCAGTCGATTCATTCGATGGCGTCTCGGGTACCACATAGGCCACCAGTTGTTTGCCTTTAGCCGGTGCTTTAGGATCAATCTCCTTGGCAACCACTACGGCTTCTTTAACGGCAGGGTGTTGATTTAAAGCGGAGGTAATCTCACCAAGTTCAACACGGAACCCTCGTATTTTAACCTGAAAATCAATACGACCCAGTAATTCGAGATTTCCATCCGGCATATAACGAGCCAAATCTCCTGTCCTATACATGCGGTCCCCGGGAATGCCACTGAATGGATTGGGCACAAACCTTTCAGCGGTTAATTGAGGCCGATTATGATAACCGCGGCCAACTCCCACCCCGCCTAAATACAGTTCTCCAGGGACACCCACTGGTACCGGATTAAAATTAGGATCCAGAACATAGGCAAGTTGATTAGCCATAGGAACACCATACGGTATACTCTTCCACCCGGATGAAGGCTCTTCAATATCATAAATAGTCGAATCCATGGAACATTCCGTGGCTCCCCCCATACTCACCACGTGTACACCTTTTACCAGGGATTTAATTCGATCCGGCAAATTGACAGGAATCCAGTCCCCACCGAGCAATATTAATCGTAAAGACTCTGGCCACAGTTCTGGCCGATTCTCAATATAATCTACATACATTTCCAGTAAGGCAGGAACAGAATGCCAGATGGTGATCTCATGTTTGAGCATGAGTTCTGCCCAGCGCCCCGGATCTAAAATCGCCGAACTTTCCACAATTACATTGGCCCCACCAGCAGCCATAAGACCAAAGTTATCGTATGCATGCATATCAAAACTGAGCGAAGCCAGACCCAATACCTTATCGCCGGGCCCAACATTATAACGTCGATTAAAATCACAAAAATTGTTGACGCGCCCTCTATGATTCAAAACAGCACCCTTCGGCCGTCCAGTGGAGCCTGAGGTATAAATCACATAAGCAAGATTCTCAGGCGTAACTCCGCAATCAAAATTTTCGTCTTTTTCCAGAGCGATCTTTTGCCATTCCGCATCGATAATTAGCGTGGTAGCTTGATGGTCGGGTAACCTCTTAACGAGATGCTTTTGAGTAATAAGAACCGGTACCTGCGTATCTTTCACCATGAAAGCTATCCGATCTTTAGGGTATGAAGGATCAATTGGTACATAGGCACCACCGGCTTTCAAGATGCCATATAAAGCAATTACCATCTCTAAGGAACGCTCCATGAACATACCCACCAGAATATCCGGACCTACGCCTAATCGACGAAGATAATGAGCTAACTGATTAGATCGGCGATTGAGCTCAGCATAAGTAAGCTGCTGATCCCTGAAAATTACGGCTACCTTTTCAGGTTGGTGTACAACCTGTTGTTCAAATAATTGATGTAAGCATTTATTTTCAGGATAATCAACCCGGGTGTCATTCCATTCTACTAAAATTTGGTGCTGTTCCTCTTCTGTTAAAAGGGGTAAATTTGAGAGAGTACTGGATGGGTTTCGTGCCATTCCTATCATTAAAGTCTTCAGATGCCCAAGCATACGAGAAATAGTTTCCGATTCAAAACGACTTTCTTCATAAGTAAGCTTTAATTCCAATTGGGTATCGGTCTGGACTGTGAGAATTAACGGATACTCATGAAGACCGGTTAATTCTTTCTGGAGTTTTTTATTAGTTTCTAATATTACCACGCTTTCAAAAAGAGGCCTATTTAAGGGAATATTACACCATTGCCTGATTTGAGAAAAGGACACATTGGTATATTCATTCTGTTCAGCAATTAAGTTTTGCAAATTTTTTAACCATGAAAGCAGTAAGGTTTGAGGTGGAATTTTAATGCTAAAGGGAAGTAAATTGTTTAATTCAGAATCGGTTATTGTACCAAATAAGACTTTTTGTTCTCCACTATATCGATATAATAATAATGCCCAGGCACCCAGGACTAAACTGGACAAATTCAACAAATTTTTTTGCATAAATGTTTGAAGAATATTTGATTCTATTTGCGATAAAGTAATGTGGATTTCATTAAACCTTTCACCGATTTTATATAACTCTTTGGAACTTTTGTCCACTATTAGTGGAGTTGGTACCTCAAACTCTGCAAGTCTTTTTCGCCAATAATTTTCCAGCGATTTGTTTTGATTGGTCTGATTATTCATAGAGCTGACTTCCTTCTACCTTTTAAAATTTGTTTCGATATCCTGAAGTCCCTGTAATATAGTTTTGGCCGTCTTTTCCCAGGTAAATAACCGTTTCACCTGCTCACGACCAGCTAAGCCCGCCCGGTAGGTTGCCACGGGGTCTTTTATTGCCTGTTCTATGTATTCAGCTAATTTGTCCACTTTTCTGTAAGGGGCAAGCCAACCGGTAAATCCATGCTTAATTATTTCAGGCACAGAACCTGCATGATAAGCTATCACCGGAATCCCGGCGGCCTGTGCTTCGGCAAAAGCCAATCCAAAAGCTTCGCGGTAAGAGGGTAGAATTGCTAAATGAGCCTGTTCGAGTTCATGCAAAAGTCCGGCATCATTAACGGCCTGACATACAGCAACCTTATCTCCAATCCCTAAATCTTGAGCAATTGCCTTAGCTCTTTCCAATCTACCTTCTCCCACGATTCGAAAAGACCAGTTACGAAAGCCTTTTCTGTGGAGTTTACCCAGCGCTTCAAGTGCATCCACGAAACCTTTTACCGGAACAACTCTGCCAAAGAATAGAAACCGACAGATTTTCCTGGGTTGATTTCTCGGAATTTCAATGAAACTGGGATTAATGCCCAGGTAGCAAACTCTAACCCGATCTTCATTGACTCCTACAATATTGATTATTTGATTTCGTGTATGTTTCGATGTTGCAAAAATAATATCAGCTTTTCTATATGGTTTGATGATTAAGAAATGATACCACCAATACCGTAATAG
>CAZMEG010000032.1:0-13979 GCA_964565205.1 uncultured Cytophagia bacterium | reverse complement strand
GGGTAAAACGGTGAATAAAAAATTCAATTTGTTCTCTATACTGAGCCTTGGATTAATTTTTATATTAACCGTTTTTCTGGTTAATGACCAGGTTCTGGCTCAGAAAAAAAAGAAGAAAAAGAAAAAAGGTAAAAACCACGAACAGCATGATCAGGCTTACCTGGATTCGTTAAGAAAAGCCTACGAATTAGAATTGGCCAAATTCTGGAGTTTCGGTTACGAGAATTACAAAAATAAGCAGTATGCGGATGCTACCAAGCATTTCTGGAAAGTAGTGCAATTAGATACCATTAACAAATTTCCGCGTGTCTATCGTTATCTCGCCCAGTGCTATTTCCAATTACAAAAACCCGATAGTGCCGAGTATGTTTTAAAGCAGGGCGTTGAAAAACATCCGGAAGACGATCACCTGCATCGTATGCTGGGATATATTTATGCCCAGAAAGAGCAAACCGATCTGGCAATTACTGAGTACGAGAAGGTGGTTCAACTTGAACCCGAATCCATTGACGACTGGAAACAGCTTGCTGTTTTATATGTAAAGGCCGATAGATTGGAAGACGCCATTAAAGCTTACAATACAGTTTTGCAAAAAAATCCAGACGATGAAGAAGTACGTAAGACTTTATCAGCGCTGTATGAGGCCACGGGTTCAAGTGAAGAAGCCATTGCCATGAAAGAACAGGTGCGTGAACAGGAACCGGAAAATGCCCAGGTTCGTTTCGAGTTAGGCAAAATATATTTCGATCGCGGAGATTATGAAAAAGCCATTGAACGTTTCCAGGAATTGTTGAAGTTAACTCCGGATGACCTAAAAGCGATGGAGTATCTGGGTAACTCTTATCAAAAACTGGAACAATACACTAAAGCCATCCAGATTTATAAACAAATTTTACAAAAACAACCGGATAATAAGAAAATTATGGCAGATATCAGCAGGGCTTATAAAGATTTAGGAAATTTCACACAGGCCCGCAGTTACGCGTACAAGTCTTTAGCGATAGATCGTCAGTATGGTTTGGGTTGGATAGCCCTGGGCGAATCTTTTGAAGCCAGTGCCGAAAAATGCGTCGGTAAAAAGCAGGGGAAAATTGATTTTGATGATAAAATGGTCTATGAATTAGCATATCAAAAATATCGTATGGCGCTCTCAGATTTAGAGTTTAAAAGTGAAGCAGAAAGAAAGATCAGTTACTTAAAGCCGGTGTTACCTACAACTGAAGATGTGTTTATGCATAGAAGACAGAAAAGACCGAAGGCGGAATGTTATAAATGGATTCCGGATTCTGAATTTGGTAAAAATTACTGGGATAAATTGAACCGAAGAACAAAACGTTAAATATGATGAAGCATTTACAAAAAACTGATCCAGATGTTTTTCAAGCAATAATAAATGAAGTAAAGAGACAGCACAACACTCTTGAACTCATTGCTTCAGAAAATTTTGCCAGCCTGGCAGTACTCCAGGCTATGGGCCAGGTGATGACGAATAAGTATGCCGAGGGCTACCCACACAAACGTTATTATGGTGGCTGTGAATATGTGGATGTGGTGGAAGATCTGGCCCGGGAACGAGTCAAGCGATTGTTTAAAGCTGAACATGCTAATGTTCAGCCTCATTCTGGTTCCCAGGCGAATATCGCCGCGTACTTTTCTTTTGTGCAGCCAGGCGATACGCTGTTAGGCATGAATCTCGCGCATGGTGGACATTTGACCCATGGTAGTCCGGTAAATTTTTCGGGAAAATTATTTCGAATGGTCTTTTATGGTGTCGATCGTGAAACCGGTAGGATTGACATGCAGCAGGTGGCACAAATTGCTGAACAGGAAAAACCTAAATTAATTATTGTTGGTGCCAGTGCTTACTCCCGGGCCATTGATTACCAAAAATTTCGTGAAATCGCCGATCGGGTGGGTGCATATCTCGTTGCTGATATCGCTCACCCGGCCGGTTTAATTGCCTCGGAATTGTTACCTTCTCCCCTTCCTTACTGCCACGCAGTTACCAGCACCACCCACAAAACCCTGCGTGGACCACGAGGCGGATTGATTCTTCTCGGGAAAGATGGAGAAAACGATTTAGGCATTAAAACCCCTAAAGGACGAACCAAACTCTGGTCGGAAATTATCGATTCTAACGTATTTCCAGGATTTCAGGGCGGACCACTCATGCATGTCATAGCTGCTAAAGCTGTAGCCTTTAAAGAAGCTTTGCAGCCCGAATTTAAAGAATATTCCCGGCAGGTAATTCGGAATGCGCAGACCCTGGCAAATACATTGATAGAATTGGGTTACCATGTGGTCTCAGGCGGTACGGATACCCACTTAATGTTAATCGATTTGCGTAATAAAGGATTGACCGGAAAGCAAGCCGAAGCGGCACTTGAGAGGGCCGGCATTACCGTAAATAAAAACATGGTTCCTTTTGACGATCAAAGTCCATTTGTTACCAGTGGTATTCGCTTGGGAACCCCTGCCCTTACCACACGGGGTATGAAAGAAGCTGAAATGCAATTTATTGGTGAACTCATTGATAAAGTTCTCACCAATACAGAGAATGAGACGGTAGCTAAAAGTGTAAGACAGGAAGTCTTCAATCTTTGTCAACGCTTCCCACTGTACGAAGAGTTACTCTCTTAACATATCTTTATGCGCTGTCCCTTCTGTAAATATGAAGATAGTAAAGTCATTGATTCCCGTGCTTCCAATGGCGGTCGAGTCATTCGCAGAAGAAGGGAGTGCCTGAAATGCAAACGTCGGTTCACCACGAAGGAGCATGTGGAAGAAGCTCCGTTGATGGTGGTCAAAGTGGATGGCCGCCGGGAGCCCTATGATCCTGAAAAGCTAAAAAGAAGTATTCAGATTGCCTGCAAAAAGCGCCCTATTTCTGTACAGACTATTGATGAAATGGTGGCCCAGATTGAGTCCACTTTGCGTGACAAATCGCCTGTAGAAGTACAATCCCGTGAAATAGGGGAATTGGTTATTAATTATCTTCGAAAACTTGATGAAGTAGCGTACGTGAGATTCGCCTCTGTGTACAGAAATTTCCAGGACAAAGACGAATTCATGACCGAACTCAAGGAATTAAAAAAGAATAAATAAGGATGAATGAAAAAGAGATTAATGATGCCAAGGAAATGCCTTTTTTAGACCATCTGGAAGAACTCAGATGGCGTTTGATTAAATCCATTGTTGCCGTAATTGCCTGTGCCATTATCGCTTATTTTTTTTCCGATCAAATTTTAAATTTTTTAATCTTCCCTTATAATGATGCGGCCCGACAGTTAGAGAAAGATCAGGTACAGCGATTGATATTTTTATCGCCAACCGGTGGATTTATGATTCACATTAAGGTTTCCATCTTTGTGGGCATAATCGTAGCTTTTCCAATTGTTTTCTACCAGTTATGGAAGTTTGTTGTGCCGGGTTTATTGGAGAGAGAACGTAAGTATGTACCCATCATCGTTTTATTTTCTACCTTATGTTTTTTAATCGGCGCCTCCTTTTGTTATTTTGTTGTATTAAAATATGGTCTAAGATTCCTTCTGAGCTTTGAAACTTCGAGCCTGGTGGCAACCATTTCAGTCAACGAATACCTGCAGTTTGTTACAATGCTAATACTGGTTTTTGGGTTGATCTTTGAACTACCCATGTTATCATTTTTCTTGACTAAATTAGGATTATTGACCCCTGCTTTTCTGCGCCATTATCGTCGCTATGGTATAGTAATTATGGTTATTCTTGCGGCTGTAATAACACCCCCGGATGTATTTACGCAACTACTTTTAGCCGGACCTCTAATTTTATTATATGAAATCAGCATTATAGTTTCTAAAATGGCTTTACCAAAATCTTAGTTTAAAGAATGTAATAAAGATGAGATTATAATTAGACGAATAAACATTATGAAATGAGGAGGGATGATGTCCATTAAACCAGATGCCTGGATAAAAAGAATGGCCCTGGAATATGATATGATTAACCCTTTTGTTGAAAAACAGGTGCGAGATAACGTGATTTCGTATGGAGTTTCTTCTTACGGGTATGATGTCAGGATTGCTAATGAATTCAAAATTTTTACCAATATAAACTCCACGATTGTAGACCCTAAGAATTTTGATCCCAAATCCCTGGTTGATTTTAAAGGCGAAGTGTGTATTATCCCGCCCAATTCTTTTGCTCTGGGAAGAACCATCGAATATTTTAAAATTCCACGAAATATCATGACCATCTGTGTGGGAAAATCAACGTACGCGCGCTGTGGAATTATCACCAATGTCACCCCCCTGGAACCTGGCTGGGAGGGGTATGTGACGCTGGAGATCTCCAATACTACGCCATTGCCGGCTAAAATTTATGCCGGTGAAGGCATTGCCCAGATTTTATTTTTTGAAAGTGATGAAGAATGCACCGTTTCCTACGATGAAAAACGAGGCAAGTACCAGGCTCAAAAAGGTGTTACGTTACCGAAAGTTTAATAATGTTTGAATCTAACCATAGATTTGCCGATTTACATCTACATACCAATCTTTCCGATGGGGCTTATTCCCCAAAAGAATTAATAGATAAATTACTACCCTTTGGTTTAAAGGCCATTGCTATTGTCGATCACGATGAAGTAGGAGCTCTGGAGGATGCCATAAGATACGGAAAAAAGCAAGGATTAGAAGTAATTCCGGGGGTGGAGTTAAGCGTTCGATTTAAACATATTGAAATTCATCTGCTGGGTTACTTTATTGATTTTCAGAATGAAGAATTGAAGGAGTACCTTAAATTTGTGAAATCAGAAAGAATAAAACGGGTGGAAAGAATTATTAAAAAGCTCGAAAAGTTAGGCATTTATATTACCCTCGATAGGGTACTTCAACAATCTGGCGATGGTTCTGTAGGGCGTCCCCATATTGCTAAGGTCCTGGTTGAGGAAGGGTATGTATTTTCCTTTCAGGAAGCGTTTAACAAATATCTCGCCAACAACCAGCCGGCTTATGAACCTAACTATAAAATAGAAATTCATGAAGCTCTTAATTTAATTACGTCAGCCGGTGGAATTAGCTGCATTGCTCACCCTGGAATTGATTTGACAGATGAGGCTTTAATCACATTGATTAAAGCGGGTGTCCAGGGAATTGAAACCATTCACCCAAAACATAACTCGGCACAAACAGAATTTTATAGTCGGTTAGCCAAGAAATTCAATTTACTGGAAACGGGTGGCTCAGATTATCATGGCGGTTCGCAGAGCCATGAGACCCTGGGTCAATATAAAGTACCATATTCGGTTGTGGAACAGATGAAAAAAATCACAGGGAATTAATATTACAGAGAAATGATTATAGAGAGATTGGAAGTAGGTTTATTTGCTGAAAATTGTTACATTGTTGCCTGTGAAAAGAGTTTAGAAGGAGTGATCATCGATCCTGGCGATGAAAGCGATCGTATTTTGTTTAAAGTGAACGAGCTTAAAATAGATGTGAAATACATATTAATCACTCATGCTCACCTTGACCACGTGAAGGAATTACCTTCAATCAAAGCCAAAATAGATGTACCGGTAATGATGCACCCCCAAGACTTTTTTCTCTTACAGAACCTACCAGCCCAGGCGGCAGCTTTTGGTTTATCTGTTAGCCAGATTCCTACAATAGATCGTGAACTTAACGAAGGGGATGAAATTTCTTTTGGTGAAGAAACGTTTAATGTGTTACACACTCCCGGGCATTCTCCGGGCAGTGTTTCATTTGTTGGAAATGGAGTGGCCTTTGTGGGTGATGTTCTATTTATGGGTTCCATAGGAAGAACGGATTTACCAGGTGGCAATTATGATACCTTAATCCAATCTATTAAATCCAGGCTATTTCCATTGGGTGATGAGACAATTATTTATCCAGGACATGGTCCACCCACCACGCTTGGTCAGGAAAAACGAACCAATCCTTTTCTTATTTAAATGGAAAAAATGCTTATTAACGACTTTAATTATGGAGATGAAACAATGAATAATAGTCGAGTTACATTAGAAATGGTAAAACAGGATCCCCAGGTACAGGCTTATATCAAACGGGCCGATGAATATCTGGCTGTAGTTGGCTATACGGAACACGGCACACGGCATTGTAGCCTGGTTGCCAAACGCGCCTACGATACTTTAATTCAGTTGGGTTTGCCTGAACGTGAAGCAGAGTTGTCTTCCATAGCAGGGTATTTACATGATATTGGAAATGTATTTAATCGAATCAATCATGCCTATACAGGGGCGGTACTTGCGCATACTCTGCTCAAGGATTTAGGCATGGAAACAGAAGAAATTACCGCCATTGTAGCCGCTATCGGGAGTCATGATGAAAACGGTTGTGAACCGGTGAGCAGAATCGGGGCCGGGTTGATCCTGGCTGATAAATCCGATGTACATCGTTCACGAGTTCGTAACCCGGATATGATTAAATTTGATATCCACGATCGGGTAAATTACGCTGTGGAAAAATCTATCTTAAGGGTAGATCGTGAGCGTAAAATTATAACTCTGGAACTCACTATCGACCTTAAAATATCCTCTGTAATGGAATATTTTGAAATATTCCTTAATCGAATGATATTTTGCCGTCGAGCCGCCAATTTTCTTGATTGTAAATTTAGTTTACTGGTGAACAATAACCGGCTGTTATGAAACAAATTTGACTTGATTCAGGAGGTCTGTCTTACTTAACGTTGTTTTAAAGGGATAGTAAATATCCCTTTTATTTTGTTTAGTTCTTTGAAATGTTGAAATTTTCAAGAATATTTAAATAGAAAAGCAAAAGCGTCGCAAGAGGGGAGTTGTTTAATTTTTTAATATGAAAAAGGACATAATCATTAACTCTACGGTTGGAGAGACACGAGTTGCTATTTTAGAGAATGGGAGACTGGCGGAACTTTTTGTCGAGCGTCCGGAAAATGAACGAATGGTGGGGGACATTTATCTGGGCAAAGTAGTGAATGTGGTACCAGGAATGCACGCAGCATTTGTAGATATTGGGCAGGAACATGATGCTTTTTTACATTTTTCGGATATTGGTGATGAACTGGTTGAATATACCGACTTTTTAGATTTAGAAAGATCGAAAAATGGTGCTCGAAAAAAGACTCATAGACCCATACCCAAAGAAGGTCAGGAATTGCTCGTCCAGGTCATTAAAGAGCCCATTAATAACAAAGGGGCAAGAGTTACAACGGTTTTGTCAATACCCGGGCGTTTTTTAGTATTAGTACCCAATTCTGACCTGATCGGTGTTTCAAAAAAAATTCGCAGACCTAAAGAAAAACGACGCTTGAGGAAAATTGCTCGTGAAATTAAACCCGAAGGTTTTGGCCTGATAGTAAGAACGGTCGCCGAGGGGAAGGATGAAAATGCTTTACGTGCGGACCTGGACGCGTTATTACAGGAATGGAAACGCATAGAAAAAAAGTTACGCCGTGAAACGCCTCCTGCTTTAATTTATAAAGATGTTGCTGTTGCATCCAGTGTAATCCGGGATCTGTTTACTAATGATGTTAGTCGAGTTATTGTAGATTCTAAGAAGCTTTATAAAGACATCGCCAGCTATTTAAAGGAGGTAGCTCCCTCTCTCTATAATAGGCTGGAATATTATAACAATAAGAAACCAATTTTCGATACATTTGGTATCGAAAGTGAAATTGAAAAGTGTCTCTCCAGAAAAGTTTGGTTACCCAGTGGTGGATACATAATATTTGATCATACAGAAGCTCTGGTGGCTATTGATGTCAACAGTGGTAAATATTTAGGACGTCGGGCACCCGAGGAAAACATACTAAAAATTAATTTAGAGGCGGCCCGGGAAATAGCACGTCAGATACGGCTCCGTGATATCGGGGGATTAATTGTAATTGATTTTATAGATATGGTGGATCCTAATAATAAACAAAAGCTGTACGAAGAATTTAAACGAGAATTGCGCAGGGATCGAGCTCAGTGGAGCATTACCCCCATCAGTGAATTCGGCCTAATTGAAATGACTCGTGAACGAATACGCCCCAGTTTATTATATGCTTTCAGCGAACCGTGCCCTACCTGTGATGGCACTGGAAGGGTGTTATCAAAGAGTGCTTTGTTAACAAAAATTGAACGATGGATTAAACGTTTTAAATCAGAACGAAAAGAATGGTCATTGAAGCTGGTTGTACATCCCAATACAGCAAATTATTTAACATCGGGATTAATTAGCCCGGTCAGACGGTTTATGTTAAAGTATCGCCTTAAAATCGAAGTGGAAAAAGACGAAACCTTAAAAACCGATCAGTTTCGTATGATCTTGAAGAAAACTCAACAGGATATTACCGATGAATTTCTTTCATAAAAGGAAAATTTAAGATGGAGGTCTCTATGTACGCTGTGGTAGATATTGCAGGTCAACAATTTAAAGTAAGTAAAAATGATAAAATTTTGGCTCCCAAAATCGATGGGAAAGAAGGAGATAAGGTACAATTAGATAAAGTGTTGTTAATCTCAGATAAAGGTAATGTTACCGTCGGACAACCCATAATTGATGGAGCCCGTGTCGATGCCAAAATACTGGGTTTTGAACGGGGCGATAAAGTCATCGTGTTTAAAAAGAAACGACGCAAGGGGTACAAAGTTAAGAAAGGACACCGACAGGATTATACTGCATTAATGATTGAAAATATTGTTGTCAAAAAGCAAGCTAAACCAGTCACTCCTAAGGAAACTCAGAAGACGGCTCCAAAAACAACAAAAAGCTCCAAATCAAAAAGCAAACAGGTAGAAGCTGAAAATAAAGAAATTAAAGAAAATAAAGATAAAAAGGAGGTTGAATAGTCATGGCTCATAAAAAAGGTGTGGGTAGTTCTAAAAATGGTCGTGATAGTAACCCACAATTTCTGGGTATTAAGCGCTTCGATGGTCAATTAGTTAGTGCAGGGAGTATACTCGTTCGTCAGCGAGGTACAAGGTATTATCCTGGCCTAAATGTGGGAATTGGCAAAGATGATACTCTTTTTGCCAAAATCGATGGGGTGGTAAAGTTTAGTCGTCGAGGTCGCAATAAAAAAGTTGTCAATGTCATAGCTCAGGCATAATTTTAAAAAGGCCATTTGAGAGTTAAAATGGCCTTTGTTATTTTAACCTAAACTTCATGAATCTTTTGTAAATAAAATAGTTGTAATTCCAGTAAATTAAAATTAAATATCAAGGAGCGATGTCAATGAAAATAACAGTTGTAGGTGCAGGGCATGTTGGCGCTACCACAGCCCAGAGAATTGCTGAAAAGGAATTAGCCAATGAAGTTGTACTGGTTGATATCGTTGAAGGTCTTCCCCAGGGTAAAGCGCTGGATATGTGGGAATCTGCTCCTGTGGAAAATTTTGATGTCAAAGTTTTTGGGACGAACAATTACGAAGACACGGCCAATTCTGATATTGTGGTGATCACTGCAGGTCTGGCCCGCCGGCCCGGTATGAGTCGGGATGACCTGCTGGGGAAAAACACAGCCATTGTAAAAAGTGTGGTAGAGAACGTCGTTGAGAATTCGCCGGCCTGTAAAATTATCATGGTCACCAATCCGCTGGATGTAATGACCTATGTGGCTTTAAAAGTGAGTGGATTCGAACCCAATCGAGTCTTTGGCATGGCCGGGATTCTGGACACGGCCCGCTATCGGACGTTTATTTCCATGGAACTCAACATTTCTGTCCGGGACATCCAGGCCATAGTTCTGGGTGGCCATGGCGATGACATGGTGCCCCTTCCCCGGTACACCACAATTGCTGGAATTCCATTGACCCAATTTCTGGATCAACAAACCATTAATAAAATCGTTGAAAGGACACGGCAAGGTGGAGCAGAAATCGTTAAATATCTTAAAGAAGGGAGTGCTTATTATGCTCCTTCCGCTTCCGTAACAGAAATGGTGGAAGCCGTGGTGAAAGACAATAAACGTATTTTACCATGTTCGGCCTGGCTAAACGGTCAATATGGCCTGAACGATTTATATGTGGGTGTCCCGGTAAAGCTTGGCAAAAATGGTGTTGAAGAAATTATTGAGATTGATTTAACCGAGGATGAATTAGCGGCTCTCAGGCAATCGGCTGAACATGTGCGGGAAAACATTCAAAAGTTAAATTTTTAAGAATTAATTAGAATAGAAATAAGATTACCCACCATATAGGCAATGGGGTTAAGTGTAGCGGCATTTTGCTTGAGAAGCTCGGTGGCACATTGCCAATGAATGGAACACATGAATTTCGTTGTCGATTGATTGGTCAGCGGTTTGAGTTTACGATGCATTTGAGTTCGGCTTATACCCACAGCACGCAGAAAGTTGCAAAAATGGCATTTTTAGAAAGTCCCGATTCGCCTGGGAGACGTTAGTAATATTAATTTTCATAGCACACTTTTCAAATATTTTCATCTGTCACTTAATCAGTAACATCTTTTTAACTTTTGAAAATTTCCCAACTTGAAGTCTATAGAAATATAAACCGCTGGCCAGGTGCTTTCCATCAAACACAACAGCATGCTTGCCTGCTTCTAATTTTTTATCCACTAATGTTGTCACCTCCCTGCCAAGAATATTAAATATCTTCAGGCTCACATGCTCAGATTTCGGTAAATAGAAACGAATGGTTGTTGTTGGATTGAAAGGGTTAGGATAATTTTGATCCAGATTTGCCGTTTCCGGGAGTATGGGTTCGTTTCAGCATAAACCAGACAAATCTTCCATACGTTTGCATGATTATTTCTAACTCCTAAGTTAAATATGGGGTCAATAAACTAACTGTTTCTTTAATCATCGGTTGGCTGACTTAATCCTGAACCTTAAACCGTGGTTCTGGGAAGACCTGAGTATGCGTTAACTCTTTTATTTTTAATGGATTAATGAAGCACTGGAAGGATGAATTAATGTTTTACAAAAATTATGCCAGATAAAATAAATTGACCTTGACAATCTTCATGTTTTATTTTATATTAAAAATGTTTTGTATAAATGACCAATTGTTAAAATCCCGGAGTTTGTTAAATGGCAATCACTGTACATGAAGTAGATAAAATTACTTTTCTGGCGAAATTAAAATTTAGTGAATCAGAAAAACAAAAAATAGCCAGGGAACTCGATCAAATTGTAGCCTATGTGGATAAACTTAATGAACTGGATACCAGTGATGTCGAACCGCTTTCGCATGTAATGGAATTCAAGAACGTTTTACGTGAGGATTCGGTAGAAAAATGGTTGACCCAGGAGGAAGCTTTAAAAAATGCACCGGCTAAGAAGCAGGGTTATTTTAGTGTACCAAAGGTAATAGGAAATTAATGGAAGCGCTTGGCATTATTCCGGCCCGGTTCGATTCTAAACGATTCCCCGGTAAACCTCTGGCAAAGATTTTAAACAAACCCATGATTCAGTGGGTTTATGAGGGTGCACGAAAATCTAAGTTACTCGATAAAGTTCTTGTTGCTACCGATGATGAGAGAATCGTTTCAGAAGTACAGAATTTTGGTGGTGAAGTGCTTCTGACTTCACCCCGGCATCCTTCGGGAACAGACCGAGTGGCGGAAGTGGCCCAAAAATTTGAGGTAGATTATGTGGTTAACATTCAGGGTGATGAACCTCTGGTGCATGGCCGGGATATTGATAGAGTTCTGGAGCTAATGCATAGCCAACCGGAAGTATCCGTTGCTACCCTGGTGACCCGCTTTAACAATTATGAAGAACTCCATAAATCAGATACCTGCAAGGTGGTAATGGATAAGGATGGCCATGCTATATATTTTTCACGGGCCAGAATTCCTTATGTCGCAGAAGAAAAAAATCATAGTCTGGACAACTATTTTAAACATGTAGGCCTTTATTTTTTTACAAAAGAACGTCTTCTCGAATTTGTTAATTTGCCGCCTTCTCATTTAGAACAACTGGAGCGATTAGAACAGTTAAGATTCATCGAAAATGGAATAAAAGTTCGAGTGGTAAAAACACAGAATGTTTATTTCCCGGTGGACAGGCAGCAAGATATTCCAATTGTGGAAAAATATTTAAAGTTAAGGGAACAAAGTGGCTGTTAGTGAAAAAACCAAGTATATCTTCATAACCGGAGGCGTGGTCTCTTCACTTGGCAAAGGAATTGCCTCGGCTTCCATTGGTTTAATTTTGAAGTCTCGCGGATTAAAGGTCACCATTCTAAAATTTGATCCATATATTAATGTTGATCCCGGCACACTCAGCCCCTTTCAACATGGGGAGGTGTATGTTACCAATGATGGTGCCGAAACCGATCTGGACCTGGGCCATTATGAGCGTTTCATTGATGAAGATATGACCCGTAAAAATAATGCCACCACCGGGCAAATTTATTACACAGTCATAACTAAAGAACGGCGAGGCGATTATTTAGGCAAAACTGTACAGGTGATACCTCATATCACAGATGAAATTAAGAAACGCATTCGAGAAGCTGGGCGACCGGACGAAGTGTACGATGTTGTGATTGCCGAGGTTGGAGGCACCGTTGGTGATATCGAAAGCTTGCCCTTTCTTGAAGCCATTCGACAATTTTGTCTGGATGTGGGGCAAGAAAACTCTTTGAATGTTCATCTGACTCTGGTACCTTTTATTAAAGCGGCAGGCGAGTTTAAAACTAAACCCACACAGCATTCGGTGATGCGTTTGCGTGAGATTGGTATTCAGCCCGACATCATGCTATGTCGCTGTGAAATGCACCTGGATGAGGAAGCTAAAAATAAAATCGCGCTTTTTTGTAATGTGCCTAAAGAAGCCGTCATCGAGGCCCGGGATGTACCTACTATTTATGAAGTACCACTTATTTTTGAGGAAGGACATGTGGGCGACTTAATTATCGAAAGTCTGGGTTTACAAGCCAGGAAACCAGACCTGAACGAATGGAAACAATTTGTAGATGAAGTAAAAAGTCCAAAACATAAGGTCAAGATTGCAATTTGTGGTAAATATGTGGGGCTTAAGGATTCCTACAAAAGCATCATCGAGGCCTTTGTTCATGCCGGTGTAAGTAATCACGCTCAGGTGGAATTGAAGTGGGTAGATTCTGAGGAGATCGAAAGCCAGGGAGTGGGCGACAAATTTGAGGATGTGGCTGGAATCCTGATTCCAGGTGGTTTTGGAGTTCGTGGTATCGAAGGTAAGGTGCAGGCGGTGAAATATGCGCGTGAAAGAAAGCTTCCATTTTTTGGCATCTGTCTGGGGTTACAATGTGCCGTCATTGAATTTGCCCGAAATGTTTGTGGATTGAATGCCGCAAACAGTTCTGAATTTGATCCCAAAACACCTCATCCGGTGGTGGACTTAATGAAAGAGCAGTTAGATGTGGAGGATAAAGGTGGGACCATGCGACTGGGTGCCTATGCCTGTCGAGTAAAGAAAGGTACAAAAACTTATGAAGCCTATGGTCAGGAGTTGATTTACGAACGCCATCGCCATCGTTATGAAATAAATAATGAATACACCGAAATTCTGGAAAAACATGGGCTGCTTGCTGCTGGAATTAATCCCGATAAAAATTTAATCGAAATTATGGAGTTGACCGATCATCCATGGTTCATCGGTGTTCAATTCCATCCGGAGTTAAAATCTCGGGTTTTAAAAGCGCATCCTTTGTTTAAAAATTTTGTTGCAGCAGCGCTTAAATACAAATATGAAAATCTATGAGTGAGACTCAAAACATAAAAATCGAAAATATTTTAATCGGCCAGGGCCAGCCACTGGTTTTAATTGCCGGTCCCTGCGTAATTGAAGCAGAAGATTTAATGTTGCGTACGGCAGAATCTCTGGTGAAAATCAGCCAGAAATTGCATATCCCTCTAATTTTTAAATCTTCCTATTTGAAAGATAATCGCTCCTCGGCTCGCTCCTATCAGGGACCCGGGATTCGTAGAGGACTAGAAGTTTTGAAAAAAATCAAAGAAACATTTGCTATTCCGGTTCTTTCCGACATTC
>CAZMEG010000031.1:0-14143 GCA_964565205.1 uncultured Cytophagia bacterium | reverse complement strand
CGAAGTTGTTCATGTTCATGAAACAAAGCCGGTGTGTCAACTTAAAGTAAAAGTTGTACGGCAGGATGGAGAAACCGTTCTGGAAGGGGAGGCCTGGTGTTACACGTTCCAGTCTTAAATTCAGAAAACTAATCTTGGTGTACCAGTTTGTAGTCCCCCGTTCCTGATTTATCCATAAAAATAAATCTTCGATCAATTTTCTTGTAGTACCAGACTTCAAAGGGGTTGGCTCCGATTTCTACGCTGCGCCGTTGTACCTCTGAAGGGGGCCCATAAATAATATAAATTTTACCTCGATCTGTACCCCAGCCTAATTTATTTTCAGAATTTATTGAAAAATGCTGGATGGTGAAAGCAACCCTGTGGTAAAATTCCTCTTTCAGTTCATTTTCAACGGTCTCTGGAGTAGGATCACGTTCTTGCCAGAATTGGTTAATTAACCGCTCTCGTTCAGGTGGGGAGGCTTTAGCAATTTTGGAAAAGAGGTTTGATGGAGTAATATATTTCAAGGCAGGCCATACGAGATCAGATTTTATGTTAATTTTCTGGAAATTTTGATCATCCTGAAATTGCACAAAAAAGTTTTCTCGTGCGGCTACTTTTTTATTATGCGTGCGGGCCTCTACAAAAAGAACATAATTGCCGGAAATCTTAAGGCTGTCTTTTAAAGGTAACATTTTTCGAATGAATTTCTGTGCAGGAGCAAATACTTCTTCACGATTAAATGTAGATTGATTGTTGAAATCGTACACACGTGAATAAAGCCACAAAGAATCACCTGTCTGGTTGTAAAGTTCAAAATAAGCACCAAAAGGTGCGTTGGGTTCGTCCATGGTGCGGCGCATGTTGGGTTTAATCTGTTTGAAGCCCGTGGAATCCAGTTGAATCTCATCATATAAAAGCAGGTCGCTAATGGCTAACCCTTCCGTTTGAAAATCCTTCAACGCAATTTTCTTTTTTCGCGTCAGATGACGTTTCGTATCCAAATCCGTTATTTCCAGATGTAATTGATAATTCCCCGGGGCGAGATGGAATGTAAATTGGTTCATATTAACCACATTTCGGGAGTTGGTTTCTTCAAAGTTTGTGGTAGTGATGTCCTTTTGTAAAATGTCCCCTGCTACACCATTGCCGTTCTCATCCATGATTTCTAAGACAATTTCATATTTGGCCTGATAAAGTCCGTCATTTGCTTTGACAAATTGTAAAATGTCATTTACAAATGCAATGAAAACATCTAACCGAGATTTCCCTGGCTGATCCGAGGTAAAATTGTAGGTATTATAAATAAATAAAGGCTTACCAAAGGTTTGAATAAAACTGGTGTCGTTTGTGTGAGATGAAGGGGATTGCGCTAAAGCAAATGAAGACAAGCCCACTAATAAAAAAACAATCCTTTGTAAAAAGATTTTATAATTGGTATTTTTCATAAAAAAATTAACAGAATGAAGGTTGAGTTTTTCAAAGTGTATCGTCAGCTTTGTTTAAAAACTTTGATTTTAATATTATTTGAAAGAAAACGCTGGCAAACATAAAATTTTTTGAGACTCACGATGAATCAACAAATTACCGGTCTGTTCACCCGGCAGCTTTTTTCAGGGCAGCGCGGGCTAAAATTCTGGTAGAGTCTAACACTGGAATCGGGGAATCCTTTTGAGTAATTAGCAGAGGTATTTCGGTGCAACCCAGTACTACCGCATCGCAACCCCGTGCTTTTAAATCTTCAATGATGCTACGGAAGTAGCTTCTTGATTTATCCAAAAATTTTCCATAAACAAGTTCATCAAAAATAATCGTGTTTATTTTTTCACGATCCTCGGGTTCAGGTAATAGATAGCCTATGCCAAACTTTTTTAACTGAATAGGGTAGACCGGGCCTTCCATTAAAAACTTTGTACCGAGTATGGCCACCTTTTTATATTGATTAAGTTGAGCCTGACGGGCTACTTCTTCCGCAATATGTAGCCAGGGTAAACGACTCCTGGCGATTACGTGATCGAATGCCTGGTGAATGGTATTATCCGGGCAAATTAAAAAATCAGCGCCGATTTTTTCCAGCTTTTCGGCAGAAAGCAGCATGAGCTCAGCCACACCCTGCCAGTCATCCGCTTCGATATATCTCATGTATTCACTTAGAGGAAAGGTGTGCATGGTGACTTCTGGATGAGCATGCCGGCCAAATATTTCGGCTCCCTCCACACAAATAGTGCGATAGCACAGTGCAGCTCCCTCGGCGCTACACCCTACAATGCCAATATGTTTTGCCATTTTTGTCTCCTTTATATTAGTGCCCACGACAAAAAATATAATCAATTATCAAATTATATTCCACCTATCATTTCATTAATATTGATACATTAATACCGTGATGGAAGGTCACCCTAAACCTTGACAATGATGGATTTTTGTCGTATATTTGCTCAATAAATTTTTGAATTTTTGTTCATTATGAGGAGAAAAATCCATGTTTGAAGAACTGAAAAATAAGCTCGAAGAATTAAAAGAACGCCTTTTATATTTAAAGGATTGTCTTTGACATCGAAAAGAGACGTCAACAAATAAAAGAACTGGAAGCAAAATCTTCCGCGCCGGGTTTCTGGGACGAACCTGAAAAGGCTCAGAAGATCATGCAGCAAATTGGCAACCACCGTGAGGTGGTTGAATTGTATGAAGCCCTGCAATCTAAAATCAATGATCTGGAAATTCTTTTACAATTAGCCCATGAAGAAGAGGATACAGAAACTTTTAAGGAAATTCAACAAGAGCTAACCGAACTTGAGAAACGCGTCGAGGGTCTGGAATTGCAGAATTTATTTTCAGAGCCTGAAGACAGTAAAAATGCCTTACTCACCATTCATCCGGGTGCGGGAGGTACGGAATCGCAGGATTGGGCACAAATGCTGTTGCGCATGTACCTGCGCTGGATCGAACGTAAAGGCTTTGAATATGAAATACTGGATTTACAGGCCGGTGAAGAGGCTGGGATTAAAAGTGCTACCATCGAGGTGCGTGGTAAAAATGCGTATGGTTATTTAAAAGCCGAAGCAGGTGTACATCGCCTGGTTCGCATTTCGCCATTTGATGCCAATCGTCGGCGACATACTTCGTTTGCCTCGGTTTTTGTGTATCCTGAAATTGAAGATAATATTGAAGTGAAGATCGATCCAAACGATTTGCGTATTGACACTTACAGAGCCAGTGGTGCTGGAGGTCAACATGTGAATAAAACCAGCTCGGCCGTGCGAATTACCCACATTCCGACCGGTATTGTTGTTCAGTGTCAGAGTGAACGATCCCAGCACCGCAATAAAGAGAGTGCCATGAAAATTTTACGAGCTCGCCTGTACCAGAAATTAAAAGAGGAACAGGCTGAAAAGCTCTCAGAGATAGAAAAAGAGAAGAAAGAAATTGCCTGGGGGAGTCAGATTCGCTCGTATGTGTTTCAGCCGTATACGATGGTAAAAGATCATCGTACAGGTGTAGAAACCGGGAACATTCAAAAAGTTATGGATGGCGAGCTGGACGAATTTATTAACGCTTATTTGAAACTAAAGACCAGCAAAGAAAAAAAGCCTATTAAATCAGAACTGGCTGTGTAATGTTCTTTGATAGCTTATGCTCCGAGCAACCTGTGCTGAAATCGATTTGAATGCCATCGCCCGAAACTTGCAAAACATTCGGGAAAGAGTACAACCCTCTCAAATCATGGCAGTGGTTAAAGCTGATGCTTACGGGCATGGAATGACCGAGGTGGCTCAGGTAGCACTGGAAAACGGGGCTTCATACCTGGGGGTTGCCCTTTTGGAAGAAGGCGTTGAGTTACGCCAGAAGGGTATTAAAGCCCCCGTTTTAGTTTTTGGTGGATTTTTTGAAAACCAGATTGATGATTATCTTAGATTCAATTTACAGTTTACCTTGTATGATATGCCGCGCGCCCGCGCGCTCAATTACAAAGCACAACTTCTTGGTAAACAGGCTACGGTGCATGTTAAGGTAGATACAGGGATGGGCCGTGTGGGGGTTGCGTGGGAAAACGGTGTCAATTTTATAAAAAATATACTGGAATTAAAACAGTTAAATGTGGTAGGTTTATATACACATTTTGCCACTTCTGATGAAAAAGATAAGGCATTTGCTTATATGCAACTGGAACGATTTAACCATTTATTAAAGCAATTAGAAGAAAATCATATTCGAATACCTTTAGTTCATGCGGCCAATAGTGGTGCTATTCTGGATATTCCCGAAGCGTACTTTAACATGGTACGGCCTGGTGTCATGATGTATGGTTATTACCCATCCAGGCAAACCAGTGAAAGCATTGCCATTTCCCCTGCCATGACTTTGAAATCCCGAATAATTTACTTGAAAAGCATAAAGGAAGGCGAGACGGTGAGCTATGGTCGCACCTTTAAAGCGACGCATCCCACATACATTGCTACGGTACCTGTCGGCTATGCGGATGGCTACAATCGCTTGCTTTCAAACCGGGGTGAGGTGCTCATTGCCGGGCGCCGGTACCCGGTGGTGGGTCGTGTGTGCATGGATCAGATTCTCGTGGATGTGGGACAGGATAGTCATATAAAAACTGGCGATGAGGTAGTGTTAATGGGGCGCCAGGGCGATGAGGAAATTAGCATATATGAAATTTGTGAGAAGTTGAATACCATCCCTTATGAGGTCACCTGTTGGGTATCAAAACGGGTACCACGGGTTTATAAAAAATTAAAGGAATAAGATTATATGACGGTAGAAGATTTAAATCAGGTGATGCGGGCGCGGCGCGAGAAATTGCACCGCTTGAAGGAATTGGGGGTGAATCCCTACCCTTATAAATTTGAAAGGACGGATTTTTCAATAAACATCCTCAATGAGCCGAATAAATATTTAGGCAAGAAAGTTGCCATTGCCGGACGTTTAATGTCCATTCGCGAACACGGACGTGTTACCTTCGGCCATGTCATGGATTCCAAAGGAAAAATCCAGATTTATGTACGTCAGGATTTAGTGGGCAAAGACCGCTATGAAATTTTTAAACTTCTGGATATTGGTGATATCATTGGCGTTGAAGGAGAAATTTTCACTACTCGGACTGGAGAAATTACCGTTCAGGTGGCACAATTTGAACTGCTCTCCAAGACGCTTCGTCCTTTACCCATTGTTAAAGAAAAAGTCGCCGGCCAGGAGCGTATTGTTTATGACCCTTTCACCGATAAAGAACTACGCTATCGTCAGCGTTATGTGGACTTAATTGTCAATCCAGAGGTACGGGAAGTGTTCATCAAACGGGCGAAAATTATATCTTTCATCCGGAAATTCCTTGATAATATGGGCTACCTGGAAGTGGAAACCCCGATTTTACAGCCTATTTATGGTGGTGCTTCTGCACGGCCTTTTGTTACCCATCATAATGCTCTGGACATGAAATTATATCTGCGAATCGCCGATGAACTGTACCTTAAAAGATTGATTGTAGGTGGTTTTGATGGCGTTTACGAGATTTCTAAAGATTTTCGCAACGAGGGGATGGATAGATTTCACAATCCCGAATTTACCATGATGGAACTTTACATCGCTTACGAAGACTATTACTTCATGATGGAGCTGGTTGAAAAAATGTTAAGCTCGCTGGCACAGGAGCTTTATGGAGGTACGAAAATAACCTTTCAGGGGCAGGAAATTGATTTAAGACCTCCGTGGAAACGAATTAAGCTTTTTGAGGCCATTAAAGAATTTACTGGCAAAGACCTTTATGGAAAAGACTGGAGGGAACTTCAGAAAATTGCTGAGGAATTGGGTATTAAAACCGAATCTTTCTGGCGGGAAGGAAAAATTATCGATGAGATATTTAGTGAAAAAGTCGAACCACATTTGATTCAACCAACCTTTGTCATTGATTACCCGGTGGAACTGTCGCCGCTGGCAAAAAGGCATCGGGATGATCCACGTCTGGTGGAGCGGTTCGAACCCTTTATTGCCGGAAAAGAGGTGGGCAATGCTTTTTCTGAATTGAATGACCCCATTGATCAACGCGAGCGTTTTCTTGAACAGAAAAAACTGCTGGACCTTGGAGATGAGGAAGCTCAGGTTCTGGATGAAGATTTCCTGCGGGCATTGGAATACGGTATGCCTCCAACCACAGGTCTTGGCATTGGTATCGATCGCCTGGTTATGATTTTTACGGATCAGCCTTCTATTCGTGATGTTATCTTTTTTCCGCATATGCGGCCAGAATCTCTATAAAATTAGTGAAAAACCATGTCGTATGAGTTGTTTTTAGCAAGTCGTTATTTAAAGTCAAAAAGAAAGACAGGATTCATTTCACTGATCACCTATATTTCTATTCTGGGGGTGCTCATTGGAGTGGCAGCTTTGATCATTGTACTTTCGATAATGAATGGTTTTGAAAGCGAAGTAAAGAATCGCATCATTGGATTTGGCTCCCACATTCGTGTGCGGACTTTTCATAATCAGGGTTTACAAAATGTAGACGAGGTAATGAATAAAATCAAGGACATCGAACACATTATTGGTATGTCCCCATATGTCGATGAGAAAGCCTTAATTATTGCAACGAAAAAAAATCAACGGTCGGGAGTCATTGTTAAAGGGGTGGATGTCACAACACTACATAAGGTTTCAGACATACAGGATGATGTGGTCCTGGGTACATTTAATGTCGGTGAGGTTCAAACTGAAAATGGCAAAACGTATCCGGGTATAGTTCTGGGTCGATATCTGGCGGATAAATTACGTGCCAATCTTGGGGATCCCGTGGAGATACTTAGCCCCACCGGCATTGGTCCTGTCATGACACGGATGCCTTATTTGCGGCGGTTTATCGTAACTGGCTATTTTGAAACTGGAATATTTGAATTTGATGATATTTATGCTTATATTTCTTTAAAAGAAGCGCAGCGACTATTTGGATTGAAACAGGCTGTTACCGGAATTGAAGTAAAATTAGATGATTTAAATAAAGCTGAAGAAGTTAAAGAGGTTATAATTAATCAACTGGGGTATCCTTACACGGCTGTTACCTGGTTTGACATGAATAAAACACTTTTTTCCTGGATGCAATTTGAAAAATGGGCCGCTTTTATCATTTTAAGCTTGATTATTATGGTTGCTACCTTTAATATAGTAAGTACATTGATTATGGTAGTTCTTGAAAAAACTAAAGAGATTGGAATTTTGAAATCGATGGGTGCCACCTCCAAAAGCATTATGAAAATCTTTATGTACCAGGGGTTGGTTGCAGGAGTCATTGGTACTTTTTTAGGTTGTGTTATCGGATTTGCTTTATGCTGGTCGCAATTAAAATATAAGTTTTTCTCTTTACCCCCGGATGTGTATATTATTTCTTCGTTGCCCATTTTAATGAAAAGTACGGATTTTATTTCAATTGCTCTGGCTGCACTTTTGCTCTGTTTTATTGCAACTGTCTATCCGGCCAGAAAAGCGGCACAGTTAGACCCGGTAGAAGCCATAAGGTATGAATAGATGGCCAAGGTAATTCAAACAAAAGATCTTCACAAAACCTATCCCATGGGTCGTGGTACGGTGCATGTATTGAAGGGGATTAATCTGGAGGTGGGTGAAGGTGAAATTGTAGCTATTGTGGGCCCGTCGGGTGTAGGGAAAAGTACTTTACTGCATATATTAGGCACTCTTGATCGTCCCACTCGTGGGACTGTGTTAATTAATAACACAAATGTGTTTGAATTTGACGATAATAAAATAGCCGCTTTTCGTAATCAAATGATTGGCTTTGTTTTTCAGTTTCACCATCTTTTACCTGAATTAACGGCCCTGGAAAATGTCATGATGCCAAGTCTCATCGCAGGACAATCCAAATCTCAGGCTAAATCCCGTGCATTACATTTGCTTGCAGAAGTGGGATTGGAACATCGTGTGAATCATCGCCCCGGGGAACTTTCCGGTGGCGAGATGCAAAGGGTGGCAGTTGCGCGTGCTTTGATGAATGATCCTAAATTAATTTTAGCCGATGAACCTTCAGGAAATTTAGATCAAAAAGCCGGGCAGGCATTACATGATTTACTCTGGGATTTAAGTAAAAGAAATAATCGATCCCTTGTGATCGTTACTCATAATATTCAATTGGCACGCACGGCTGATCGTATGGTGGAAATGTACGATGGTCGTGTTAAACAGGAAAAAATATACCAAGTGATTTAATCATGCTCTGTCAAATTTGTAATACGCGCACGGCTGAGATAAAAATAGCACAGGTGGTGAATAATAAAAAGATCGAGTTGAATTTGTGTAAAAAATGCGCAGAAGAAAAGGGTGTGGACAATCCTCTTTCAGCATTACCACAATTGTTTGGTAATTTAATCATGGGATTGCTGGGAAATGAGGTTTTGAAAGAAACAACCAAACAGGAAAATGAAGTTTCATGTTCTAATTGTGGACTAACCTGGGAGGAATTTCAAAATCAAGGTCTTTTTGGGTGCGATACTTGCTACGATACTTTTAAGGAAGAGTTAAAGGTTGTACTCCGAAGGATTCACGGCAGTAATCAACATATTGGTAATAGACCTTCCAGGCATAGAATTACAATGCCGGAAATTGATCTGGAAAGAGCCCAAAAAGAATTGCAGGAAGCTATTCGATCCGAAAATTTTGAAAGAGCAGCCGAATTACGGGACCTGATCAGAAGTACGCAACGCCAAATTGAAAAAAAACGAAAGAATCTAAATTAACCGATGAGTGTGAAAGAGAAAAAGGTAAAGGACGCCCCAAGAACTTTAAAAAGTAAGTTGCAGGATTTAAAAGATTGGAGCTGGCAACATTGTACCTGGCTTACTCGAGAAGATGATTTTTCCGATGTCATCATTTCCTCTCGAATTCGACTGGCACGCAATATCAAAGGTTACTGTTTTCCCGATAGAGCGGAAGATCAAGAGCTTGAAGAGATTGTGCATAAGGTTAAGGAAGCCACTCAAAAATGTCCTTCATTAAAAAACGCATTGTATGTCGAGTTAAGTGACCTAACGGAATGGGACAAAAGGTTCATATTTGAAAGACGCCTGGCAAGTCCACAGTTTGTTGAAAGAGAACAACCGGCACTACTGGTGATCGATCGCGACGAAAATTTGAGCATTATGGTAAATGAAGAAGATCATTTGCGCATGCAGAGTATTGCACCGGGCCTGGGTATTCGGGAAGCCTGGAGTCGAATCAGCAACGTGGACGATGAGCTGGAAGAGCATCTGGAATACAGTTTTTCTGACCAATTTGGCTACCTGACGGCTTGTCCTACAAACACCGGAACAGGAATGCGAGTTTCTATTTTTATTCACCTTCCGGCCCTGGCTATGCTTGATGAAATTAAATCGGTGATTAAACAATTGCCTATCTCGGAGATAGCTGTTAGAGGATTTTATGGAGAAGGGACAGAACCGCTTGGTAGTATTTTTCAGGTGTCCAACCAGCTCACACTGGGCAGAACCGAAATGGGAATTATTGAGCGTTTAGAAAAGATTGCTCAAAAGTTGGTAGAACTGGAACGACAGGCGAGGGAAAAATTGTTGAAAAATGATCCCCTGAAAGTAAAAGATACGGTTTTTCGAGCGGTAGGTACTATAAAATATGCTCAGATTATGGATTCAATCGAATGCTTAAATTTGTTGTCAGCTCTTCGCCTGGGGGTGGATTTAAAATTAATTAAAAATATAAAACGCATTACCTTGAACCAATTAATTGTACTCTCACAACCTGCACATTTACAATGGTTACATAAAGATACCCTGAGTCCACGTGAAAGGGATGAAAGACGTGCAGAATTTGTGAGAAAATTTTTACAACTTTAGAATTCGAGAAACTAAAAATTTCAATGAGTCGTTTACTTAATAGGTTGAAAATTTAATGGGAAAGGTAATCGTTATTTATTTGTTATAATATAAAGCGTATTGAACTTTTAATTTATTAAGCTATGGAGCCTGTATTATGAAAAATAATTTTTCAAGTAGAGTCCAAATGGTCATCCAATTTTCGAGAGAAGAGGCATTACGTCTCGGTCATGACTATATTGGAACGGAACATTTGCTGCTGGGATTGATTCGAGAAGGCGAAGGCATAGCGGTGGAGATTCTCCGCAATCTGGGTTGCGATCTGGACGAGATTAAACGAGCGGTTGAGGATTCGGTTAAGTCTTCTGGCGAGACCATGACCATCGGCAATATTCCTTTCACAAAACGAGCTGAAAAAATTCTCAAGATGGCTTATGTGGAAGCGGAAAAGTATAAATCCGATATTATTGGAACTGAGCACTTGCTTCTGGCGCTGGTAAAAGAAAAAGATGGGGTGGCTGCGCAGGTCTTATTGAGCTTTGATGTTACCTATGATAGTGTAAGAGAGGAGTTGGAAAATATTTTACGTGGAGCTCCTTCCAGTCGCGAAACCGGAACCCAAAAAACCAAAACTCCCGCATTAGACCATTTTGGTCGAGACCTTACCGACTTGGCCCGCCGCGGCGAGCTGGATCCCATTATTGGGCGTGACAAAGAAATTCAACGTGTTGCTCAAATATTGAGTCGTCGCAAGAAGAACAACCCTGTTTTAATTGGGGAGCCAGGAGTGGGGAAGACGGCCATCGCTGAAGGTTTGGCTTTACGCATAGTGGAACGGAAAGTCCCACGCATACTATTCAACAAGCGAGTGGTGACCCTGGATCTGGGGGCAATCGTGGCTGGCACCAAATATCGTGGCCAGTTTGAGGAACGTATGAAAGCCATCATGAATGAATTATATCGAGCGAAAGATGTAATCCTTTTCATCGATGAATTGCACACCATTGTGGGGGCCGGTGGGGCTTCCGGTTCGCTGGATGCCTCCAATATGTTCAAGCCAGCCCTGGCCCGTGGAGAGTTACAATGCATCGGTGCCACCACCCTGGATGAATATCGCCAGTACATCGAAAAAGATGGCGCTCTGGAAAGACGATTCCAGAAGGTGATGGTGGATCCTCCCACCCCTGAAGAAACTTTGCAAATACTTTATGGTTTGAAGGACCGCTACGAAGCCCATCACAAAGTCAAATATACTGATGAAGCCTTACAGGCGGCCGTGCGGCTTTCGGAACGTTATATTACCGATCGTTATTTGCCTGACAAAGCCATCGATGTAATTGATGAAACCGGCGCGCGGGTCCACCTGGCCAATATTGTGGTGCCCAAGGAAATTACCGAGCTGGAAGAGGAGATCAAAAGAGTGCGACGTGAAAAGGACTCGGTTATTAAAGCTCAGGAGTTCGAACGAGCTGCCGTATTACGTGATCAGGAGAAAAAATTAAATAGAAAATTGGAGGCGGCAAAACGCCGCTGGAAGGAGACGGAAGACGAGTTTGTGGCTACGGTTACTGAAGAGGATATTGCCGAAGTTGTTTCTATGATGACCGGTATCCCGGTTACAAAAGTAGCCCAGTCCGAATCTGAGAAAATTCTAAAAATGGAGGAAGAGCTTAAAAAGCGTATCATTGGTCAGGACGATGCAATTCATCTTTTGAGCAAAGCCATTCGTAGAACCCGTGCGGGTCTAAAGGACCCCAACCGGCCTATTGGCTCGTTCATCTTCTTGGGTCCGACGGGTGTGGGTAAGACTCAACTGGCAAAGGAACTGGCTACCTATCTATTCGAAAACGAAGATTCACTAATTCGGCTGGATATGTCCGAATATATGGAGAAATTTTCAGTTTCTCGATTAACCGGTGCACCTCCAGGATATGTTGGCTATGAAGAAGGGGGTCAGCTCACAGAAAAAGTACGTCGTCATCCTTATTCGGTGGTGTTATTTGATGAAATAGAAAAAGCCCATCCGGATGTGTTTAATATTTTGCTACAGATTTTAGATGATGGTCAGTTAACCGATAGTTTGGGTCGACGTGTTGATTTCAGAAACACCATTTTAATTATGACTTCTAATCTTGGAGCCCGGGATATACGTAAAGGCAGTGGATTTGGATTTAGCGCCGATACTGACAGTATTGATTATGAAAAAATGCGTGACAAAATCCTGGATGAGGTTAAACGCGTATTTAACCCCGAATTCATAAATCGAGTCGATGAAATTGTGGTCTTCCGGTCTCTTACCAAAGAACATATGCTGCAGATTGTAGATGTGGTGATTGAAGAAATGCTCAGTAAGGTTCAGGATCGACAAATTGAGATTGAACTCACTAAAGGCGCCAAAGAGTTTGTCGCTGAACATGGATTTGACCCGGTATACGGGGCTCGTCCCTTGAAGCGTACCATTCAGAAATTTATTGAAGATCCTATTGCAGAAGAGATTCTGAAAGGAACTTTTGTGGATGGGAGTAAAATTCTGGTCAAAAAGAAAGGAGATCGCCTGGAATTTGTAGAAGTTGCCAGAAAGCCGGTAAAGGTAAATAAAAATCAAAATTCCAACAAACAAAAGCCGAAAGCCGAAGAAATAGAAGGATAATATTCCACATTTAAAACTTAGACCCGTAGCAGGATTTTCCTGTTACGGGTATTTTATTTTTTGTACATAATTAAATTTTTACTTGATTTGATTTTTAACCATAATTATATTATCCCGTCTTTATAATAAAAACTTGCACATTAGATAAAATATTTAGTTAACGCAAATGATAATCTCAAGTGCAACCATTAAGGCGTTTCGTTCCATATTTGAGGTAACCCTCCCCATTGATCCCAAAGTCACCGTTTTGATCGGGGCCAATGAAAGCGGAAAAACCAATATTTTGCGAGCCGTTGAAGCTTTTAAGCCCGGTTTTCCTCTCAACAACAATTTGACCTGTCAATATTCGGATTATTATTATCAGGGCAAGTGCCCGGAAATTATTCTGGAATTTTCACAAATTTCTTTAGAAAACCGCAAACGCCTGGTTACATTTTCTGAATTATTTAAAGATGTGGATCGTTTTTACGTAAAAAAAGACGGACCTGACCTCACGAATTATCATATTTATGTTAAAAACAGAGAAATTCAAGTCGCCAATCTGCCAAAATTTTTGGATTATCTTCCCAAGATTCTTTACTTTGATAATATTTCCTTAATAAAAAACAGTGTTGAATTAGATTCATTACTAAATGGAGACAAGACTTACACTACCGAAAGAAACCTTTTAAAAATAGGTGGATTACAGAACAATTTCGAGCTCATTTTTGAAGATTCTACTCGTGGCCGTCGTGCCAGTCAGGAAGCCAGCAAATTAATTACCCAGCAAATTCGACGGGTTTGGTCGCAGGAACCCACCATTGAAATCAAGTTGAACGTAAACGGCAAAGTGCTTTATATCGATATTTCGGACGGCACCACAGTATTTGACACGCCGGAATCACGAAGCCTGGGCTTTCGCTGGTATTTATCTTTTTATATTAATTTTATTGCTCAAACATTTGAGGCGAAAGCCAATGAGTATCTTTTTTTACTGGATGAGCCTGGTATTCATCTCCATCCAGCCGGTCAAAAGGATTTGACCAAAGTCATGGAAGATTTGTCCATAAAAAATCAATTAATTTATACCACCCATTCACCTTTCATGATAAATCGTGAGTATCCTCAACGGGTACGTTTAATTTCTAAAGGACGTGAAGGGACTAAAGTAGATGATAAAGCTTATCGAGAAAACTGGAAACCGTTACGTCGTTCTATTGGGCTGGTTATTGGCGATTTGTTTTTTTTCAACGATAGCGGATTAATTTTAGAATTACCTTCCAAAAAAATACCTTTAACCAAGCGCTTCAGTTTATTCAGATCAAATCGGTAGTCATGTAAAAATCTAACCTTGAATCAATGACCACAAAAAAATCTTCTATTTGTGATGTACCGGGGGTAAAAGTAGGGCATGCACAGGACGAAGTCGCTCGCACCGGGTGTACTGTGATTCTTCCTCCTGAAGAAGCCGTTGCCGGTGTGGATGTGCGTGGGTCGGCCCCTGGAACGCGTGAAATTGAAACTTTAAAGCCAGTACGCCTGGTTCCGAAAATACATGCGATCCTTCTAACTGGTGGGAGTGCCTTTGGTCTGGACGCATCCGGAGGTGTTCAACAATATCTGGAGGAACGGGGCATTGGTTTCGATGTAGGAGTTACCAGAGTGCCCATCGTACCGGCCGCGGTAATATTTGACTTAA
>CAZMEG010000030.1:0-14292 GCA_964565205.1 uncultured Cytophagia bacterium | reverse complement strand
ATGGTGTCTACGATCAGTTGATCCTGAATGTCACGCACCACGCGATCTACACCGAGAATTTTAGCGGCTTTCTGGGCTTGCTTCTGACGTTCTCCGGGATCTGCATGTCTTGAAGGTTCGCCATCGCACAGGTCCACAATAAGAACTCGATGTCCCTGTGCGCTTAATTTTGCTGCCGTACCCCCCATGGCCACTTCGATGTCATCGGGATGGGCAGCAATGGCAAGAATATCGTACGACATTTTAACACTCCTATTTGATGATGAAATTCACTAAATTGGGAATCCAGCGATAAAAGGGATAAAAGAGTCGGGCAATAACGCTGCGTGGATAATTTTCCATGCCCTCAAATCCCAGACGCTCCGGTTGACCTTCTTCAGGCATGTAGGCGGTGCCAAACAGCCAGTCCCACACACTCAGAGTAATGCCAAAATTCTGCCCACCTTTACCACGCAAGACCACATCGTGGTGCCAGATATGCATTTTCGGTGAATTTAGAATATATCGCAAAGGCCCCCAGCTAATGGGCACATTGGCATGATTGAGATGACCGATCACTGTGTTGACAATGGCGATGATGAAAATCACATGGGTGCTCACCCCAAGCACTGCCAGCGGAAAATAGGAGATGGATTTGTACACCACCACTTCCATCCAGTGGAAACGCATGTTGCCAATCCAGTCCAGCTCCTCGATACTGTGGTGTAGCTTGTGAAACTCCCACAACCAGGGCACGATGTGCAGCATGCGGTGCACGTTCCACTCGATGAAATCTTTAACCACAAGAAAAACAACAAACTGCAACCAGAGAGGGGTCCCCTGTATGAGTGCCAGCGATTCGGGAACAGGCCAACCGCGGCTGTATAAGAAACTATTAAGCAACGCCAGCAGTTTTCCGCCTACAATTGCCACCATTACACCCACATAATGGCCATTAAAAACCAGCCAGAACAGATCCTGCCAGATACCTTCTCGCAGGACTTTCTGTTCTTTTCTCCACGGATAGATTCGTTCCAGCATGAAAGCAAATAAAGAGACTAAAACTAACCAGAAGTAATACTGGACGTAGATTGGCATATTTTCTCCTTAAATTAATTAAAAATTTCAATTCGCATATTAAAATCCCAAAAACTAAATACCAACGCTGGGATTTGGTATTTGGTCCATTGGGATTTACGATTTACTTTATTCTACCGGCAATCCCGCTTCTTTCCACTCTGGTAACCCCTCTTTTAATCGAACCGCTTTGATTCCCGCTTCTTTTAATATGGTCATGGCTTCGGCAGAAAGTACACAATAAGGACCACGACAATAGGCTATAACCTCCCGATCTTTGGGGATTCCCTCAAGCTTGTCTTTTAGCTCCGAAAGAGGAACGGATATGGCTCCTGGAATATGCCCACTTTTATATTCTTCTGATGGACGTACATCAATCACCACCACTTCTTCATTTTCCATACGCTTCAGAAGTTCTTTTATTGAAATGGGTTCAAGGGTATCGCGTGACTCAAAAAACATGCGAGCAATTTCCCGAATCTCAGCAGTCCTTTTTTCGGCCAGGGATCGTAACGCCAACCAGCATTTCACCACCTCTTTATCTGCAAGGCGATAATAAATGCGCACACCCTCCCGTCTAATTTCCACCAGGCGGGCATTTTTCAATATCTGCAAATGACGTGAGGTGTTGGCCACAGTCATGTTCGTGTATCTTGCCAAGGATTCCACATCCCGTTCGCCCTGAGCTAAAATATCGATGATTTCAAGCCGCTTGGGACTGGCGAAAGCGTTAGCGATTTTTGCAAATTGCTCAAAAATTAAGTCTTTAAATTCTCGGCCTTTCATCCTTATTCTATTCTTTTATTATTCTATTCATTAATTGAATAATTAATTTTTTATTTTAAGATAATTTTGCTTAATTGTCAAGTGAAAATTTAAGCATTTTTTATAATTTTTTATCAATTTTAGAATTGAAAAGACAAAATAGGAATGAGCGCACTTTTAAGAGGATACAGGAGTGATTCGATCCAATACTCGCTCTATTTAGATAAAACTTGGAAAAATCACCAGCAATGAGGTCGCGCTTCTACTACCTGGTCATTTGGATCACAGGTACGGAGATAGCGATCGCCATCGAGGTATGTTCTTCCCTTTTCATCAGTGCTGAGTTTATAAGCTGCAACTTTGCCATTGTAATAATTGAGTTGGAGAACGGGCGCACCGTTTTGAACCACCACCTGCCAGGTGCCGGAGCCTTTGCCATACTTCATGACATAGCCCCCAGTTAACGTTCCTGGCACAGCGTTCCAAACAGTTTCGTCCTCTAACCCATATCTGAAGAATCCTTGTGCACAAAGATCGATGGTAGTTTCACTGGTGTAGCCTGAGCCGCCACTGCTGTAGCGACTGAAATAACTCAATCGACAGCCGCTCAGTTTCTGCTTCCACTCCTTGGCCATGGGAGAAATGGGCGGCTTATAGAATCGGATGCTACGGGCCAGTGCTTCCACCGATTTTGTATGCTCCGGTGTATAACTCTGCGGTTCGACCATGATCATAATAATCGCCCCAATACCATAGGGGGACAGCAAACCGATAGCGTAAGCCCTGGCTTTTTTCCCCTGCACGGTACCCTGGTAATTAGCCGCAAGGCCATTCTGGCCAAACGGCTTGATTTCACCCACAAGTCGCAGTTGTATGCCATCGGACTCGACAACCCCCTCCTGTGCACCACTGTGCAATTCGTCCAAAGATGTTACTTCATTGGGTAATAGCAACAAAATGCCCTTCACGGTTTTTGAGCCGAGCACATAGCCAGACTCGGTAAGCCTGGCAATCCAGCCCGTGGGAATGGTAAAGCTCATCCCCCATTCATCATTTTTAACCCGGGCGGATTGACCAGGCTCTACCTTGCCTGGAAGCGATTGATCAATCTTCTGTCGGGTAAGCGTGTAGACTTCACCACCAGCCATAAGGGTCAAAGTGTCGCCTTGCAATCGCGCCTGAAATGGCAGGGATTGGCCCTGCATGACATAAACTCCTGCAATCTCAGGGCCAATCTTTTGTGCATAAATGGGCAGAGTCTGACCTTCAAAAACGGCACTTCCACTATACTGGCCATTCTGGCGCGTAAGGGTAAAAGTTAACCCGGAGCCGGAAAAGGTTCCAATATAAGGATCGTTGGGAGTAATTTTGGTTGTTTGCGACCACGCCGGGGCGCATATTAATAATTGGACAAAAAAGAAAACAAAATAAGTGCGTATTGTCATGATAAACTCCGACTTCTTTTTAACCTCAATAAACCATGCAGGTTATATAATTTTAATTCTCCGGGCAACTTATATTAAACAGCTGTTCCTTGTACCATGGTGGCTGATAAGTATTTTTATTTAATCTCCAGGTCTGAATTTTGACTGTCGAGGTGGTCCCATTGCCGCTGCTCGGACATTCTTTAACCTTAACTGTAATTTGTCCAAATTCATTTCCTGGAGTAATTATCATAGTATTCAGGCCATTGGGGTTATAGGAAGTTCCGCCGGGCGCTTCTTCAAACACATTGGATGGTATCAATTTCCACAGCACATGGGCACCTGCTGAAGATGCGGTGCCATCAGTCATCAAAAAAAATTGTCCAGTAGAGGGTTCCACAGGTTTTTCCAGGTCGATTTGAATTGTCGCAAGACTTCCGACGCTAAAGGTTTGACCATAAGGAAATGTGATTGACTTAACATAATTGTACTTTGAAGGTTTGGCCTTGATAGTGACCGTTTTTTTAAGTGGATTAGTCGAATGCGCCCTAAGTGCCCCACATTTTGCAGGATCACCAAAGAGCTGGATGCGAACTTTAGCCTGAGTGAGTTTTTTCGAAAAATTCAATCGAATCAGTACCTGACTACTTGTTTGAGGTGTGGTGTTATTAATTGCCGAAGTTACCGTTACCAAGCTGGGACTAATCGAATTGCCGTTTTCATCATGAACCGGCGAGAGGATTACAGCGCTGACATACTTGATAGTTGTAAGCTTTTTTCCCTTCAATAATACATCGACGTTATTCTTGAAAAAAACCTCAGATTCAGGAACCTCCGCACCGGTAATTTTTGCCTTCTTTCTGACATAAATCTTGAAACTATCGCTCCAGCCAGGCCCCTTAATGGTAACCGTGCGCTTGGTGGCTGAGGCGGACCCTGAGACCGTGAATTTAATCTTAATTTTATCTCTTGGTGGATTCAATTTAGCAGCAGGGTAATGACCGATAATTTGAGCTGTAACACCAGAACCGCTCACTGAGGCACTGAATGCACTCGCCAAACCTGCCGTTCCCCAAACCGAACATTTTGAAAAAGTTTCCCCCTGGTAAACCACCCGTTTACCACTACATTTTTTCATTTTCACCTTTGTTATCTTGGGAAACTGGCCATACACAGGATTTTTTATAAAAAATCCAAAGACAAGAATAATGAATAATAGTTTAGATCGGATCATGATTTAATCTCCTGTTTTAGAGTGATGTTAATTCATAAAAAAAGTGATTTTATCTTTGTTATTAAAATGAACACCGATTTTTTGCATTACTGCTGGCACAAGATTGTAAAGCTCGTCTCTTTCCGATTGGGCACCTGATTATCGTTCCGATCTGGTGTAAATGTGATTAACTTGACTGTATTTCTCTCCCCACTACCAGGGCACTGATCCACTCGAAAATTAATGATCCCCACCTGTTGACCCGGCTGGATGATTATGCGGTTCCGGAATGCATTGGCATTATATGCGGTACCAGTTGGGCCAGCTTGGGAAAAAGCATCTGCAGGTAATAAAGCCCAGTAAACGGCTTGTCCCGGTCTCAGAGTCACTCTTCTTTTTTTCTTTTTAGTGACTCTAACAAGACCCTGTGGATTTGGGACTGGCTTAAGAAGCTCGACCGTCACCGTAACCACATCGCCCACGTTATAGGTTCTATTATTCCGGTCAAAATTGTGGCTTCTCACAAAATTAGGCCCAGTGGCAGGTGCATTGAGGGTTACAGTTCTCTTAAGGCCACGACGTGCAATGGAAAAATTGGGTGCAATAGTGACACTCCCTGAAGAGACATTTCCGCCCCGCAAACCGCTGCATCCATGATGGGAAAAGATACCTACTTCAACGGTTGCATGACTTAATCTTTTATTAAAATTTAGCCTGACCGTAGCCCGGTTTGAGGTATTCGTCTGTCTATTCAAAATGGGGGTTACCGTGAAACCGGTAGGTTGACCACCAGCATCGAGAGAGGGGTCAAAACTATTGTTTTTACCCTCGGCAGTTACATGGGTTATGTCGCGAATACCAATGCCTTCGAAGGTAATATCCACACTTTGGAACGGCGCGTTTAAGGTGGGCACTACAACTCGGTCGATCCTTGGTCTACGAATTACACGGAGACGAAACGTATCCCTACCAAAAGCGTAGCGCAATGTAACCGTTCGATTTCCGGTCCGTGCGTTGTTACTGGCTCTTAGCCTGATTTTCAAGGTAGAATTTTTACCGGCTGCCTTTCTTTCTACTACAGTTAGAGAAATCCCATTGCCACTAACCCTGGATTGATTGTTGGCATGATCTACCCATTCCCCTGTTATCAGGAATTCTACCTCTTCTCCCTGTACGATACTCGGTCTGCCATTGCACTTGGGTGCATCAATTTTGTCTATTTTTGCCAAACCTGGAAGGACAAGGAATAAGCCAATAAAAGCTGGTAAGATGAAAAAAGTTAAAGGTTTCATGTTAACCTCCAAAATTTAATGGTAGTTTAATCACTGTGTTGCTATTTAATTTATTCACACCGATAATTTCACAAATTCTGTTTGAATTACTATGGTAAATAACCATCACTTTTCCATTTTTTAATAAGTTTTCTTAAAAGTAATGATTTTCGTCCCACAGGAGGATTTTTTAGTTTACCATTAACATGTCTTTGTAAAAATCGATCGGCAAAGCCGCCAGCCCCTGCCCAGGTGGATTGACCATTTCCGGAATCATTATAATTGTAGGGCTGGATGGGTGATATATTAGTTGTGGAATTTTTCTCCACATCCGGACGGTAATATCGAGATCCATGGGTGTTTCGGTAGTGGCAGGAAGAGCATTTTTTGTTGTCATCTCTAACTATGACCACACTACTAATAATCTGGCCAATGGTTCGATTTTCAATTCGTTGTCGCTTTGCTTTGTTGACGATTTTGCTATTGCTTAACTCAGGGAAATTGGCTTCTGTAATAGGTAGATGCCAACGCAATTTCTGAGGTATCACGATTACTTTGACACTGATCGATTGATTCAGCCACATCACCTTGATTTTTACAGTAGTTCTTTTTTTCACAATTCCTGTATTTACCTGTTTATCAATCCGGCGATTATCGCCAACCGTATAAGTGCCAAAAAGTGAGATTATGTCTGGATGAGAACTTTGCAATCGAATAGGTGGTAAATCTCCGCGGCGGTTTATTTTTACCATCAAATGAATCCTTTGACCACATTCAATCGGGTTTGGTGTTATTGTTAAAGTTACTGGATTAGAAGACTGTTTAAACAGGATATTCATTATGAATAATATCAATAACTTAACTAACATCTTTTACCTCAATGGTAATCTACCTCGGAGAGGAATTTAGTTTATTACCGGATGAGTTTTAATATTCGCCACTCGCTTTTAAGCATTTCTTTACCGGAAAAATCAAGCCCTACAACTCGCCAGCCCAGAACATCATCTTCAAGGCGATCTTTGAGCCAGGAGGGGGCCCGATAGCTTCCCACTCCCGATTGTAAAATGGCAGATAGCACCACCTGAGAGGCCGAATTTTTAATTTCTAAACGATAAAAAGCGGCCAGGCGACTCTCCACCCAGTTGAAATCGATGGGTTCATCGGCCGGGTGTTTTGCATTGTTCCCGGGCAGCAATAGCGACAGTTCACCATTATTGGGCACGAATAATTCGTTTTCCACATTACCCACAAAATAACGAAAAGGCGGCAAGGGGAATCCAGCTACCGCACCACTATGTACCAGCCCGCGACCACCTACGGAGGCAAGATTTGAATCAGCTTCTTTGTCGTCGGAAGCTTCGATGCGTAAGATCAACATATAAAGACCCTCCATTTCACTGGGCAGCTTTTTGGGTTTGGGACCGGTAAGTATATATTTTCCGACAGGCGGCAAAAACACATTGAATCGGGAAATCTCAGTGTAGCGGCGCTGGGTACCACGTTCATTTATGGGTAAGGAGGCTTCCGGCAAAAGATCACGGCCGGTCGGCGGTTCATCACCTGGCAGAACTACTTCCCAGCGTCCCTTCAAAACTCCAGTGCCATTGTAGTAGATCTCAGCCACAGGTTGTGGAGGATGAGTTCCTTTTTTGACAAAATAGACGGGCAGGTCGGTATCGGTAGTAATTTTTACATCCAGCAAGGCAAAAGGTACCCGGGCACCTCCACCCGTCATTCGACAGGTTACGGCTACATACTCATCGGGACCGCCTTTTAGACTGGAGAATCGGCGCACATAAAAAAATTGGGAATCCTGTCCTTGTTGTGCTGCCTGATAGGCCCTTCGTGCTACTGATGGAGGAATAGACATGATATCGGTATATGAGCCGTCTGGATTCAGTCTCGATAGATCATAACGGATTGGCAGACGTCCGAAAATTGTACCGGGATCGCACTTTTTACCCACATCAGGCGCCGCATCTGTGAGTTCGCCACACCAGAAAGCCTCTACCGGCACCTGATCGGTCAAACGACCGAAAGTTAAAAATACCGTAGTAGCGTCACTGGCATTCACGTTCACCCCGCTGGGATGTACTTTTATCTGGGACCAAAGAGGGTGCGCAGCCAATAAAAATATGATCCATGCTAAGTTAAAATAAGTTCTCATGCTATTTCTCCTAAAATAAGCCCAGATTAAATCCAGTATTAATCGACCAGTTATTGTTTTTATCATTGAAACCAAAAATGTTATCCGTTTGATCGGAGGCATTGCGACTGTAGCGGACAAAAAATTGTCCGTTCACCCACTGGCGTTCCAGAGAACGCATCACTCGAAAACCAATTGACCACTGTATATTAATGAAAGAATTGTTCCGTTCGGTGGTAAGAGCATCATCTTCAAAATGGGTATTGGAATAACTGGCGTTAAATGTTGAGGTTCTGGTAGTTTTTAAATTGACACTAAAACCATATCTTCGCGTGAGATCTGTACGATCAGCTTCTTTATTTTCGAAACTCTCGAAAGAAAGATCAAAACTCACATCGAGAGGCCTGAAGGGAGTCAGCCCCCATGAGAACGTATGGTTAAGATTTTTAAAATCAGCATTTTCTCTGCCTGGCTGGCGATTATCCTGCAAAGAATAACTCACTCGATATGCGAATTGCCAGCGGTTACCCTGCCAGTCCAGACTACCCGAATGGCTGTTACTCATCTGATTGGGTACATGGCTCTCAGAGAAGCCGCCATTTTCAGGTAGAAAGGCGCCGAACTGGTGAGTTCGATTATAATTGTAACTCATTGAGGGCAACAAAAAAGCGCCTCCGGTGGGACCTCCAAGGATAGACTTCAAAGGCAAACTCAGATTGAATGTATGAATTCGAGTTTTGGTTTTGAGAATCGAACGAATGTTGTCAAGATTATCTTCTGAGCGAGTATGGGCATACTGCCAGCCAATCAATCCCAGGCTACTTTGTACACTTACTCCATTCTCCAGAAAATCAGCACGGGCAAATGCTCCCAGACTGCGATAGAGCGGATCTACCCGTTCATGCCGTAAATTGATCGATAGATTATACATCCAGTTCTGACTAACTTTAATGTTTTGCAAGACTGCTACATCCAGACTGGCATAGCGGGCATTTTTAGTGGTTTTCTGCACAGGCACCAGCTCAACCCCCTGGGAAAGTAGCTCATCTTCCGGATTACGGTATGAACTTCGTGCCCATCCACTCTCCAGCCGAACGCGCTGTGTGGGATCGCTGGCCTGCAGGTGAAACGCAAAGCCCTGACTTTTTTCCGCATCGGTGATATTCGCCTGATTGAAGTTATTTAATGGAAGAAGGGAACCATCCATAACCGAAGCTTCCAGACGTAGTAAGCCCGGGCGGTTTTTGATTATTTCGAGTCCCAGCGTACCTCCATATACCCGGTGGTTCTTATTCGCCAGGCCCAGGAAATTATCCCAGCCTGCGATGTTGGTTCCATTCATGGCTGCAAAGGAAAAATCCAGTCGAGAACCAAGCTTGAGGCTCAACTGGGTACCTCGGCTGCTATAAAAATTGATCAAATATCGGTGACGCCCATGCGAGATATGCCCGGCCGAAATGCTGACCGGGCCCTGATCCATCTGAATCAAATAGCTGGAAAGGTCGATTTTAGGAGCCTTTTCCCCTTTTTCCCCGAAACGCAGAGCTTCATTTTGATTGCTTACCCCCACCAGACTCCATTGACTCCGTAAATTAAGATCTTGAACTGCATGTTCAGTTACCACATTAATCTGACCGGTAAAGTCCTGATAGGAAGATCGTTCCGGAGCATTGCTGGCAGGATAATGACCCTCAGCGATCTGACCTTTATTGTTGATCGTGACCTGCGGCTCAACATTTGCTCGCTCAAAACCAGTTTTAGTTAATATGCGCAAAGGAATCTGAGCGATTTCACTCCAGTTTCCATCTGGATCCACACGATATACAATCAACTGATTTTCCCCCGCCGGCAGCAAAATACTGGACGGTCGGTACACCAGCGAATCCCCCTCCATCTTAAAAAGATCGGTCATATCCGTTACCCCAATGAACACGGCCAGATTACCTTCGGAGGTTTTGAGAGAAGGATTAACACGCAACACAAGGGTGCTTTTACGGCTGAGCCATTGATCTTGCTCCCAATTGGTTTGAATTTTTCGATCCTGAGAAAATAAATTTGAAATATTTAGAATCGATGATAAAACCATGAAACGAATAAAGCCTTCTTTAAATCTCAGCATTTTCATTGACTCATTTTTTAATTTCTTCATTGCTCTAATTTTAAAAATATTGTGATCACTCACAATGGGTAACTGTACTCAATTTGATATAAGTATTTGTACTTAGTTTTAAAATTGGGGGCTTATTGCAACGGACAGACTGTCATCCTGGAGTAATTTCAGTGCTGGATGAGAGAACCAATAAAAATAAAAATCAAAGAATTAATAAAACACGAAATTACTAAGAAAGACAGAGGACACCAAGAAAATCCTTTGTGAACTTGGTGGTTCCTTGGTGTTTTAGGTAGTTTAAGTGTCTGGTAAGCTTAAAACTCCACATCTCAAAATCCGAAAGTAAATTAGAGCAGTGACTTATGCTCCAGGGCAAACTGCAGGAGTTTGTTGTGACCTTTAAATCCGAGTTTATTGCAGATATTGTTGCGGTGATTTTGAACTGTGCGATAACTGATAAATAACTCCTGGGAGATTTCCTGACTGGTTTTATTCTCAGCAACTAATTTCAAAATGCGCCGTTCCATGGAGGTCAGCTTCTGAAGTGCGGGATGTTCTTTTTGTAAAGTTTTCAGATTTTCATTTCTATTCACTAAATATTCTGAAATTTCGGAACTGATAAAATATCGATCCTGGGAGACTTTTCGTAAGCAATGTATAAACTCGGAAACAGCATTTTCTTTCAGCAAATAGCCCCTTACTCCCAGGTCCATAGCTTCATTAAAGTACTCCTCATCACGATACATGGTTAGGATAACACATTTTACAGGCGGTTTGTTCTGCCTGATTTTTTTGAGAATTTCCAGGCCGTTCATTTTAGGCATGGAAATGTCCAGAACAACTATGTCGGGCTTGCGATCACAAATAAGTTCATAGGCTTGTGCACCATCCTTAGCACTGCCTATCAATTCAAAATCTGACGCATCCGATAAAACACGAATCAGACCTTCTCTGAAGATGGGATGGTCATCCGCGATAATGACTCTGATTGCCATGATTAACCTGCCGTTTTATGGGCACCTTAATTTGAATTTTTGTACCCTGTTGCGGTTTGGAGTAAACTTTTATTTTACCTTGAATGATTTTTATCCTCTCAACTAAATTTGCCCAGCCAAAACCTTTTTGACTATAATCGGGTGGTAGTCCTTTACCCGTATCTTCTATAGTAATAATGATCCGCTTTGCTTTTCTTTCTATGTTTAATTTCACAGATGGAGCCTCGGCGTGTCTTATAGCATTGCTGATTAGTTCCTGCACAATCCGAAAAATATTAATTTCCACCTCTTTTGAAAAAAGGCCTTCCAGTTCATCCAGGTGCCAGCTCAATTCTGTTTTAGCAAGGTTTGATACATTTTTCATCATGCTTTCTATAGCTTTGTTTAATCCCAATCGTTCAAGATGATGGGGATGTAAATTGTAAGCAATCTCGCGCACCTGATTTAGGGACTGTAAAATAACCTGTGAGAGTTCTTGTAATTGCTTACGTAACTTTCGACTGGATGATAGCTGTTGAATCTGTTGAGAAATAAGATTATTTATGATAATTAGGTCGTGACCCAGGCTATCGTGTAATTCTGAGGCCACGCGTTTTCGCTCATCTTCTTGCATGGTAATGAGTCTTCTGGAAAATTGCTCCTGGGCCTCTTTTTCCTGTGACAGTTTTTGAATGCGAGAATGGACTATTGTCGCCAGAGAACCTACCAGCAAGATTAACATAATTAAACGAAACCACCAGGTTTGCCATACTGGTGGGGTGATTCTAATTCGAAGTGAGAGTCCTTCCTCATTCCAGACACCATCGTTATTTGAAGCTTTGACACGTAATACATACTCACCTGGATCCAGGTTGGTGTAGCTGACATAGTTGCGGTTGCCTAAATCCACCCAGTCGGTATCAAAACCTTCCATCATATATGCAAAATGATTTTTTTCAGGCAGGGTAAAATCTAAGGCAGCAAATTCAAAGGAAAAGAAGTTTTCTTTGTAAGAAAGTTCTATTTCTTTTATTACATGGATCGCACTGTCAAACCTGGTTTCTTGATTAAAAATTTTGAAACTGGTTAAAATAACCGGCGGGACATATGGATTATCCTGAATCCGCTCAGGGAAAAAACTGTTAAACCCATTTACACCTCCAAAAAACATTTCACCGCTTTTGCTCTTAAAAAACGCACCGACATTAAATTCGTTGCTCTGAAGCCCATCGTTCAGGTCGAAATTACGAAATAGCTTTGGCGCTGAACTGGTAAGATTTAATTTTGATATTCCCTGGTTGGTTGCTATCCATAAATTACCCGAATTATCAAACATTAAGGCGTGAATAAACGTATTTGGTAAACCATCGCTCTCCAGGAAATGGATGGCGGTACCGGTTTGTGGATCAAAGCTGTTTAACCCCCCACCTAATGTACCAATCCATAGAGTACCCGAGGCATCTTCTGCAATGGAAATGACACTACTATGACTTAAACTTGCTGGATTGGACGGATCGTGAGTATAGGTAACAAACTTCTCCTGTTCAGGGTCAAGCATGTGTAAACCGTGATAGGTGCCTATCCAGATTCTACCTTTATTATCCTGAAAAATGCATCGCACAATGTTGTCGCTATATTTTGCCTGGGCATCAGGATATGGTTTATAGTGTTTAAATGTTTCGGTATCAGGGTCGAATCTATCCAAACCTGAACTGGTGCCGATCCAAATCTTATTTTCAGTACCAGGGTGAATGCACCAGACAAAATTATTGCTCAGACTCTTAGGGTCTTCAGGATCATGGAAATAGTGTTTGAATTGTAGGGATTCATTTTGATTTCCCAACTCAGCAATGTTTGGTGATATCAGTCGGTTTAAGCCGCCGCCGTAAGTACCGACCCAGAGGGTACCTTTATAATCAAAGTAGATACATCGGATATCATCGCTACTTAAGCTATGTGGTTTCTTGGATTCTTTGCGGTAATGCCAGACTTTGCCAGTCCCTCGATCCATGCGATCCAATCCACCACCTGAAGTTCCAACCCAAAGATACCCTAAAGGATCCTCCGCAATTGCCCGTACGTAGTTTTGAGTCAGGCTATTAGGTTGACCTGGTTTCCGTTTGTAATGCTGAAATTTCTGTGGTTTACGATCGATTTTATTTAATCCACCACCCCAGGTTCCTATCCACAAGTTCTTTGAACGATCTTCATATATAATATCCAGGTTATCATAACTCAAACTTTGGGGATCATTGGGATCATTTTTATAATGGGTAAAGTTTTCAGTTTCAGGATCAAATCGGTTTAATCCGCCATTATTGGTTCCGATCCACAAGGTCGCGGTGTAATCTTCATATATCACTTCTATGTTGTTACTGCTTATACTCGATGGATCGTCTCCATCATGCTGATAGAACTTGAAGGAAATATTTTCATCTGTGATGAAATCAATGGAATTTGATGGAAGATTTGAGGATTCTAAATAAAGGAGTTTAGCGAGTCCGGCCCCATAGGTTCCTATCCATAATTGTCCCGACCGATCCTGAAATATGGTCTCTATATGAGAAGACTCCCTCCTTTTCTCGTTATGCTTCCCCGACAAAAATTTGGTGAATTTAATCGAATCCGGGTTAATTTTGCCCCTGCTATTTTTATGGAGCAAATTCAGACCTCCCGCAAAAGTACCAATCCAAAGATGTCCCTGCCGATCCTCAAAAATAGTGCGAATATGATTATCACTGATTGAATGCGGGTTTTCTACATCGTGGTTAAAATGAACGAAAACATTTTTATCCTTTTCAAAGAGATTTAAACCGCCATCTCGAGTACCAATCCACAAATTTCCGGATCGATCTTCATAAATTGCCCGCACACGGTCATCGCTGAGACTATTAAAATGCTCAGGGTCGTGCCTAAAATGGCTGATTTGCTCAGTTTTCAGGTCGAGTCGGTTTAACCCTTTTGCCATGGTACCAATCCACAGTTTACCTTCTTTATCTTCGTATAGTGCAGAAATAATACTGGAAGAAAGAGAAAACGTATCACCGGGAACGTGTTTATAAACTGTAAAAGCATAACCATCATACTTATTCAGACCATCCAGCGTACCAAACCACATGAAGCCATAATGGTCCTGAACTATGGAAGTGATATTGTTTTGTGAAAGACCTTGATCGATCGTGAGGCGATTAAATTTTACATTGTATGGCTGTCCCCAAATAGAGCTTGTAATCAAAATAAACTTAAAAGGTGCTATGAAAAAGGCTAATATACATAGTTTAAAATTCATAAAATATCATAATATTTATAAAGGATTCCAGCTAAAGCTTATCT
>CAZMEG010000029.1:0-14553 GCA_964565205.1 uncultured Cytophagia bacterium | reverse complement strand
ACTTCAGGTAATTCGGGCATAATTTACTTGCAACATAATTTATAAACCTTTAAATTAACAAAAAATTTGACAAATTCAAGGAGCACTCCTATGGGTTTAATAAATTTTCAAGATTTACCGGATCATGCCAGATTATGGATATTCGCAGCAGAGCGGTCTTTTACTGAAAAAGAATTATCATTTATTAAAAGTCAGATGGATCAATTTGTCCAACAATGGGTCGCCCATAAACAGGAATTGAAGGCTGGCTGGGAATTGCGATATGACCGATTCATTCTGGTGGGAGTCGATGAATCGCTGACACCCGTTTCGGGCTGTTCCATAGATAACCTGATTCATAACTTGAAGAGGTTGCAAGAACAGTTAGACACTCAAATTGTGAATACTCATGATCGGGTGTATTTTAGGGATGTCAGCAATCATATTCAATGTGTTGAAAGACCAAAATTTAAAGAATTGGTTGAGATTGGATCGGTTACGGCTGATACCGTGGTATTCAACAATACGATTCAAACAGTAAGGGAGTTACGTCAGGGTCTCTGGGAGATTCCTATGTCTAAATCCTGGCACTGGCAGGCGTTTAGTAAATATCTTACCGCTTTACCGAATCAATAACATCTTTTTAGTCTGAGCGAAAGTACCCGGTGCTGTATTGGGCTTTACCAGGAGCTGGTAAAAATATACACCACTGGCAACCTGCCGTCCGGCATAATCACGACCATCCCAATTAACAAAATAGCGACCGGCTTTTTGTTTTGCAAAAATGAATTTTTTTACCACCTGACCACGAATATTATAAATACGCAGGGTGACCCGCGCATCTTTTGCCAGTTTATAAAATATGCGAGTCGTGGCATTGAATGGGTTAGGGAAGTTTTGTTCAAGGGTAAACTTCTCAGGAGTTGTATCGGTATGATCTTCCACCAGGGTGGGTTGAATACCCCTACCCTGAATTTCCAGGTGAAATGGACTTTGTGGGTCATTACTCTCGATTGTTATGGTTGCATGAAAAACACCCAGGGAATCGGGCTGGAAGGTTATGGTAGCATCGCGGCGTTCTCCCGGCGGAATCGTAAAAGAAGTTGGGCTGACAGAAAATTGCGAAGCGGAGCTTTTTATGTCGGTCACCCATACGGTATCGACTCCTGTGTTAATGAGCAAAAGGGCAAACGAAGCCGAACTTCCCACACCTACCCCGCGAAAATCTCTCCCCTCAGCAACATGAGTCAAAGCCACGGTAGACACTCGATGACCCGCTTTGAGAGTGTATCGAGTAATTAACTGGCCAAATTCGTCAATGATTTCCATACGAACAGAATCTTCGCCAAACACGGTAATGCGACCATAATGGCTGTTGAAGTTATTATTTTTAAAGGATTGGCCGCCGGGATTCCAAAGTTTGATGCCTAACAATTCTGCAAATGCTACCAGTCGCGAATTGGTGCGATCCAGGCCACCAGCCATGACCTCGGGAAAGAGGGCATTGCTACCATCATCGATGGCGGCGGTATGCGAATCGCCACTCAGTACAATCACATTTTCGATATTGGCGTCGTGTACGGCCCGCACCAGTCTCTGGGCACTGGCCGGGAATCCATTCCAGCTATCCGAAATACCTAAAGCTAAACCAGCGGCTGAAATGGGACCGAAGGGTGTGGGGAACGGATCAAACTCTGTCCCCTGAAACAAAAGGATGAATTCCAGAAGTGCCCGACTGGCTGGATTAAACGGGACACTGGTGCAGATGAATTTCCAGGTGGCTGTTGAATTTTGCAACTCTCGAATGAGCCAATCCATCTGGAGTTCCCCACTGATGGAAGGATCAGCCTGTAAAATGAGATGTTCGGGACCGGGCTCAAATTTAAGTTTGCCATCAGTTAGTTTTTTAAAAGCCAGGGCATTGGGATGTCTCTGGGTGCGCGTATCCAGAAAGAAGAAATCAGCATTGGCGAAAGTGAATTTGTGCCAGAGCCCATGATCGGGATTGGCCAGGGGATAATGAGGGAACATTTCCAGATAGCCACGAATTGAATTTTCACGGGCTGGAAAACTCATGTCGCTGTCGTTGTTAGAATAGTCGTGGTCATCATAAACATAATCAATGGGGGCTACCCGGAATAATTCACTCATGGGGTAACCGGGATCATATTTGGAACGATAATTCTCCTGAATTCGGCTAAATACGGTGTTGAAATAATTGGTGGGCTGACTCTGAGTATCCGTGGTATCGGGATATGTCCAATCACCTAATTGCAAGAAAAAGCGTGGCCTATCCCGGGCGATAAGAGGAAACACTCGCCCAATCATGGAATTGGGATCCTGTGCCGCCTGTTGACAGGCTCCAAATGCAAAGGTAAAAGTTGAGGGAGTGCCCTCGAGAGGAAACGTGAAAAAAGAACCTGCCAGTGGCTGTGGCACTCCATTTAATACAACCCGATAATAATAGCGTGTGTCCTCCTGAAGTCCCTGTACATCCAGTTGTACAAAAAAATCCCGGACCGCTTCACTGGTAACAGGAGGAGAACTAATGGAATGGGTAAACAGGCTATCGGTTGACAGTTCCATCATGACTTCGGCCGTGGTACCGGTGCGAACAACAAATCTGGCCGATTGAGAGGTTACCGCCCCTACAATGGGTCCATGGGTTACTTGCACCTGAGCAAATAGGGGTGAAAGCAGTAAAAATATAAAAATGATCTTTAATTTATCGGTCATTAGTTCTTGTAGACTTATTGATTATTTTACAAAAAGTAAGTTTAAAAGTCAAACCAATAAAATTTGGGGGCTATTTCCTTAAATAACTCTCACTTTTCCACATTTTCTACATACCAATCATCTTATTTAAACACAACCCTGGGTAACCACTGCACCGTTTTTGGAAACAGGATAGTTATAGTCAATCCAATAAGCTGAATAATCACAAAGGGCACAATGCCCCGATAGATGTGTCCGGTAGTAATGGAAGGCGGCGCCACACCTTTTAAATAAAACAGCGAAAAACCAAATGGCGGGGTTAGAAAAGAAGTTTGTAAATTCATGGCGATGAGTATGCCAATCCATAAAAGATCGACTCCCATCTTTTGAAAAATGGGGGCCACCACCGGTACAATAATAAATGTGATTTCAATGAAATCTATAAAAAAGCCGGCTATAAAGATGACCAGCATGACCAGAGCTAAAAATGCATGAGGGCCAAGATTAGCATTTAATATGAGATGCGTCAGTTGGAGGTCTCCACGCATCCCCCGAAATACTAAACCAAAAGAAGTGGCCCCCACCAGAATGATAAAAACCATACAGGTGAGCAAGGTGGTCTCTCGCATCACATCCTGTAAAGTTCGCAAAGTGAATCGTCCGTGCAGAATGGTAAGCAGGGTAGCCCCGAAAGCCCCTACGGCTGCGGCCTCGGTAGGAGAGGCAATGCCAGCAAATATGGAACCCAGTACAGCCAGCACCAGAATAAATGGCAGGATAAAAGCTTGAATCACCCGACGAACCATGGCTTTGCCGCGAAATCGAGCCAGTTCTTCTCCTGGCATGGAAGGCACCAGTTCTGGTTTAATAATGCTTAAAATGATAATCCACAGTAAATAAAGAATTACCAGAATGGACCCCGGAATGATGGCCCCGATAAACATATCTCCCACCGATACATTCAGAATACTACCCAATAAAACCAGTACAATGCTGGGAGGTATGATCTGACCTAATGTACCAGAGGCTGAAATCGTACCGGTAGCTAATTCGGGATTGTAACCCCGCTTAAGCATGGTTGGTAAACTTAACAGGCCCATGGTTACCACGGTTGCTCCTACAATTCCGGTGGAGGCGCCCAGCATAGCCCCTACCACTACCACCGAAATAGCCAGACCGCCTCGCATCCTGCCAAATAATAGAGCCATCGTTTCCAATAATTCCTCTGCAAGCCCGGATTTTTCCAGCATCACCCCCATATAAATAAACAAAGGGACCGCAATTAAAACATAGTTGGTCATTATGCCCCAGATGCGCATGGGTAACAAATTGAAAAAATTTATACCAAATGTCATTAAACCAAATAAAAAGGAAACCCCTCCGAGAGTAAACGCCACCGGGTAACCTAACAATAATAACATGAAAAGTGTCAGAAATAGAAATAATGGCATCAACGCTTGCATCTTCAATTCCCTTCTGCTGAAGATTTTCCAATAATTTGCAACCACGATTTCACGGCCAGAGCAATACCCTGTAACAATACCAGAATAAAACCAAGAGGTATACAGCTTTTAATGATAAAACGAAAGGGTAATCCTCCCGGGTCCGGGGAGGTTTCTTTAATTAAAAAAGAATTCAGCACAAAGTTTTTTGAGGTCCAGATTACCAAAATTGAAAAAGGTATAAGGAAGAATAAGCTCCCTGCTAAATTAATCCCGGCACGAACCTTTGGTGAAAATTTTAAATAGAGAACATCCACACGAACATGACGGTCATGCTTAAGCGTATAAGCGGCGCCTAAAAGAAATATAACCGCAAAAAGATGCCATTCCAGTTCCTGTATTGCAATACTACTTTTGTGTAAAAAGTATCTGGTAAAGACATCGTAACAAACTACAAGGACTAATACTGTAGTTAACCAGGAAACCACCTGCCCTATCTTTTCATTAAGCCAATCAATCTTATTTATTAATTTATCCATAGGCCTACCATTAAATTTTGGAACTCTAAATTATTCGCCATATCTTAAAATATACAACAAACCTGAAAAAATAGTTGATTACTTGATAAAATTATATTATTTTAAATCATTTTTAAAATAAAAAAATAAATACATTATGTCAAATAATAGGATGGGTAGCTTTTATGTTACGAAAACGCATCAATGAATTGAGGAGACTGGCGCAGCCTTTGGAACCGGAGGCAAAAGTTCGCAGGGAACTTTTAAAGCGAATTATACAATATTCTGAAGATTTCCTGGAAAATATTTATAAACTACCGGCGTTTGTTTTAACCGAAAATAATGGAAAAGGAATAGATCGGTGTCCCATCGCCGAAACCCCCATTCCAATTGATGGGGTGCTTCAATTACTTGACCAGCACGTTAACAGGCCGGGACTTAATCCTGCTTCCGGGGCACATCTTGGGTATATTCCTGGTGGCGGAATTTATTATTCAGCGCTTGGCGATTATCTGGCGGACGTTTTTAATCGCTATGCCGGGGTATTTTTTGCAGGACCCGGTGCCGTAAGTATGGAAAATATGCTTTTACGCTGGATGGCCAATCTGGTGGGTTATCCAGAGAGTTCGGCTGGAAATTTAACATCTGGCGGTAGCATTGCCAATCTGATCGGTATCGTTACAGCCAGGGAGGCTTTTGATTTGCAGCCCGAAAACATCGAAAGAACCGTGGTATATTTAACCGAACAGGCGCATCACTCGGTGCATAAAGCTCTACGTATCGCGGGATTAAAGCGGTGTATCATGCGCTACGTGTCCATGGATAGTCGATATCGTATGCAAGCCAGGGCTCTGGAACAGGCTGTGGTTCAAGATAAAAAAGATGGGCTTATTCCATGGTTAATTGTGGCTTCAGCCGGAACTACCGATACAGGTGCCATAGATCCCATTAAGGATATTGCCCGAATTGCCAAAAAACATAATCTCTGGTTTCATTTAGATGGAGCTTACGGAGCTTTTTTCATCTTATGTGATGAAGGGAAAAAATTATTACAGGGTATTGAGGATTCCGATTCTCTGGTCATGGATCCACATAAGGGGCTCTTCTTACCGTACGGTTCCGGAGCGATTTTAGTAAAAGACGGCCAGAAATTGCTGGAAGCTCACTACTATATGCCCAATTACTTGCAGGACACTTTGGCGAGCCGCGAAGAATTGTCCCCCGCCGATCTTTCACCTGAGTTGACCAGACCCTTTCGGGGTCTGCGTTTGTGGATTGCTCTAAAATTAATTGGAGTAGCTCCATTTCGTGCCGCCCTCGAAGAAAAGCTGTGGCTGGCACGGTATTTTTATGAAAAAATTCAGGAAATAGGTGGATTTGAAGTCGGACCCTATCCAGACCTCTCGGTGGTTACCTTTCGATATGTGCCTCCCAGAGGGGATGCCAACGAATTTAACCGCCGTCTGATTCAAGAGATTCACCGGGATGGCCGGGTGTTTATTTCTTCCACCATGTTAGATGGTAAATTTACCCTTCGTGTAGCCATTCTTGCCTTCCGTACCCACCTGGAAACAATCGATCTGGCTTTGGAGATTTTAAAAGAAAAAGCCGAAAATATCGCCAGAAATTTTTAAATCAAGCGCGCTGGATTATTTGATAGCTTTTTTCTGGTCCACAGATAAGCAGTAAATCCAGTGTAGAGAGATTATAGATGAAATCTCCCCATAGTTGTGGGTAAACCGGTGGATGGAAATTAGAAAGAACCAGTTTCAATCCGGCTTTTTGCATCTTTGGTAAATCCAGATACTTTTCAACCACTGGAAAAGTTAAGTAAGCATCCGCCCCTGTTTTTTGACAGATGTTTATGATTAAATCCGTTCCTTTGCCTGTTATGTTCAATTCGGATTGTAATTGCAGGCGAGCCGGTATCTGCAAAGTTTCCCAGAAGAAACGGATAAGTTCCAGATTGAATTCAATAAGTCGGGTGTGGGATTGATGGTAAATTTCGGTGAGGGGTTGGAAATAATCTTCCAAATAAGGTGCATGGGCATAGTTTTGTTGAATGCTGCGCAGATGTTTTTTACGCCAATCGATCTCGTTAAATATTTCCACCCGACGAATTATTTGTAAACCACGTCCCTTTTTGTGCACGGGCACCGTAAGCCAGAGTTCTCCCTGATCATTTTTTATGCGATTACGAGTCATCCACCCTCTACCTCGAGGAAATTGTACATCATCCAGCAGCACCATGCAATCGGATTTAATGGCTTTGAAAAAGAAACCCGGCCAGGGTAGAAATATAGGCTGGTGCGTGGTGATTATCATGCCTGCTTCATTTTAAATATTTGAACATTTGAACTGGTTTAGAATTCCCTATTGGGATTTAGTATTTGAGGTTTGGCTGTCTTTAAAGATTTCAAAAAAGCTTCAAATCTGTATCTTCCTGGTCACCTGAATCTTCGGGTAAATTAGGTTGCATGGCAGCTTTACTGGCAAGCTTATCGCACCGTTCATTCTCCGGCGTTCCCGCATGACCTCGCGTCCATTTAAATTCTACCTCATGAATTTTCAGCAATTCCAGCAAGCGTTTCCACAGATCAATATTCTGGGCCATATCTTTTTTATTCCTTTTCCAGCCGCGCGATTGCCAGCGTTTCACCCAGCCTTTATTTAAACTTTCTACCAGATACTGGGAGTCGCTGTACAGGGTTACTTTGCACGGTTCTTTTAAAGCCTCCAGCGCCTTAATGACCGCCATCAGTTCCATACGATTATTGGTTGTATTTTTAAATCCCCCGGAGATTTCCTTGCGCTTACCCTGATAAATCAAAACCGCTGCGTAACCACCAGGGCCAGGATTACCAATACAGGCACCATCGGTGTAAATAATCACATGTTTACGTTTAGACATGCTGTCTCACGTACTCTTTAAATTTATCCACTTTATCTTTCTCACCCAGGACAATCACTCGATCTCCGGCCTGAAATTGATAATCGGCCTGAGGGAAGATACGTTGTCGCTCATCATCCTGCCATAACGAGCTGTTTCCACGTTCAATCATCACCACATCCACACCAAAACGATTGCGCAGGCGCAAATTTTTCAAAGTCTTGCCTTCAAAATTTTTAGGGATTTCAATTTCAAGAAGGTTGATACCGGGCATCACTTCATGAGTCTGGTGCGGCGCAATGGTTTTAATATCGTCCGCCAGACCTTCGGAAAGATTCATTTTAACCATGGCGTTGTTATAAGCTTTCAACACATCCTGATAGTGGAGTGTGCCCACAACCTCTTTTGATTTGGAACTTACCACGGGTATCTCTTCAACACGTTGCCGGGCAAATAACCGCAGGGCATATTCAAGATTATCCGTGTCTTTGATAAATTTCACCTGAGGTTCAGCCAGGTCTTTAGCCACAATCATTCCTTTAAGTGTATGATATTCAGTAATCAACTCGCGCAGCGTGCCGGAAAGGATTACCCCATTAATTTTGCCGTGGTGATTTGTTGTGTAAATGGTTTCATAAGGGTGGTTTAAACACAATCGGATTAATTCAGAAAGGGGGGTATTTTCGGGAATTGCAAAAATATCTTTGCGCATGACCTGGCTAACCGAGATGGATTCCAGAATATGAACCTCGCGACCTAAAATATAGTGGTAGCCCTGACGTTCCAGTTCGCGGGCATAAATAGAACCCTTAAGCACCATATGAACCACCACGGTGCTACCCACCACGCCCACCATGAGCGGCAGGATAAAATGATAATCGTTGGTCATCTCAAACAGAATCATGATCGCGGCCATCGGCACTGAATTTACTCCTGCCAGTACCGCACCCATTCCCACCAGGGTGTAGGTGGTTAAATCCAGGGGCACATGAAAAGTCCGGGAAAAAGTAAAAGCAAATAGATGCCCAAGACACCCCCCGATGAACAGAGAAGGCGCAAATACTCCCCCGAAGCCACCAGCCGCTAAAATCAAATTTACCAGAAAAAACTTCAGGAGAAGTAGAATTAATATAGATTGATGGGTGAGTTCATTAGCCAGAATCTGATTCATGGTGGTGTATCCAATGCCGAGAATGCCTGGCATCCAGTAGCCGGCTAATCCCATGAGTAAGCCCACCAGAATCATACCCGCAATTTTAGGAATGTATCGATAAATTTTTCGACACACAATTCGTAACATTTCGTTGGTGCGAATAAAGCCAATAGAAATTAATCCAGCGACTACACCCAGCAACAGGTAGAAGAAAAAGTATTTATAGGAGCCAATATCTAAAGCGGAAAATAAAAATTTAGGTTCGTTACCCAGAATAATTCGTGACACGGTACTGGCCGCCACCGAGGCCAGTAAAAATGCGGTTAATGCTGCCGTACGAAAGTCATTAAGAAGCACCACTTCGATGGCAAAAAATACCCCACCCAGAGGCGTATTAAATATAGCGGCGATGGCTGCTCCGGCACCAGCCGCCGTAAATATACGCTGACGGGCTTCCCCCAATCCCAGTACCCGACCCAGGGTTGCCACCACTCCGGCACCGGACTGGGCAGCTGGTGCTTCAGGTCCCACTGTTCCTCCTGTTCCGATACAGATGGCGGAAGCAAAAAAATGAAAAATGGTTGAGCGAAATGGCAGATAACCTTTCCGTAACCCTACCGCTTTAATGATTTCAATAACTCCTTTCTGACCGGCTTGCCTGGGTGCCAACCATACCATTATCCCCTGAACCAACATCCCAATGGCCGGTATAAAAATAAAGATCCAGGTGGGGTTAATCCGGGATAAGGATTCTTTGCCATAAAACAAAGTTGATAAAAAGCCAATGAACTTATGTAAACCTACACCGGCAAAGCCCGCTGCAATACCCATTATGATGGAAAATATGACCAGAATGGTATATTCGGGCAAACCCAGACCGGCAAGTAAACGCCCCAGTTTGATCTGGTGAGTTTTAATACGTCGGCGTAGCTTTTTCACCCTTCTTCGCATATCAGTTTTTTTAACTCTCCCGAATTCGACGTGTTAAGGCAGGTTCAATGCCGAGCAGTCTTTCATACAGTACCAGTTGCCCACGATGGTACATCTCATGAGCGATGCCATGCTGAAGCCAGGCCAACCGTGTACCGGGCTTGCCATCAAATCGTTTTATAAATTGAAGCATATGTAATTCACCCACCTCTTTAAATTTTTCCACAGCCTCCTCGAATTGCTTTTTTAAAAGGCCAATGCACTCCTCCTTTGTTTGTAGGGCATAAGCTTCTCTGGCATACATATCCAGTAATTCCGGCCAGGGTGCCCGATGGAAATCGGTGTCCCGGCGGGTCAGTTCTCCGGTCATCATCATGGCTACTTCCAGAATATGAACAATGAGTTCTCGAACACTGCGTACATCAGAATTTGGTTTAAAATCAAATTGTTCGGCAGGAATGTTCTTCACTTCTTCCATGAGTCCATTACGTACATTCCCCCAGGCTTCCAGTGCCTCCTCTAACAAATTGTAAAATTTTTCCATACCTTCCCCTTCCCTGATTTACATTTTTGCATAAACATAATAAAATTATGTTTTATTTTCAATAAAGTCTTTAAAAATTCCCACAAACACATCCAGAATTCTAAACTGAATTTTTTAATAATATCATTCAATAACTCAAACTAAGAAATTTCAATTTACCAAAACACAAACATTAGCACAGATTAATCTATTAGACAGGTTGGTACTTGAACAAGTCGTTTCCTTTTATTATCTTTAAATATGCAAAATAAATTTGTGGATGTTGTCTTCCCTGTACCGGTGAATCATCCCTTCACTTATCTGCTACCAGAGTCTTTATCTGAAGCTGTGCAGATTGGCTGCCGGGTGATAGCACCATTCGGGGCAAGAAGATTAACCGGCTTCATTATCGGTATCAAACAAAGGACCGATCTCAACGAAGTTAGAGAGATACACGATTTGCTTGACGATGAACCCATTTTCTCTGAGGAAATTATCAAACTTGCTCAATGGATGTCTGAATACTACTTATGTTCTCTGGGGGAAATACTAAAAATCACCGTTCCTAATGTTTTTTTTACCAGTTCGAAAAGGAAGGTTACCGTACTTACCACACAGGCTGAAGAAGTGGCCAGGCAGCTTGAAAAGTCCGCACCCCGACAGGCGCAAATTTTGCGTTATCTGGCTAAAAGTGGAACTATCTCGATACCTGGTTTAAGAAAACGCCTTGGGGCAAAAAATTTCTGGCACAGTCTCAATGAATTGCAGAAACGTGGTCTGGTGGAAATCGTTCATACTATGCCAGAATCCAGGACACATAAGAAGATGGAGAAGTTTGCCATTCTTAATTTAGAAAATGAAATTAAAGAGCAGATAGCGCATTTAAAGCAAAAAGCTCCAAAACAGGCAGCCGTTTTAGAATATCTTTCCGGTAAAAAGGCACCGGTTCGTTTGTCAGAAATTTACCAGCACACGGGGATTGGTTCTCGTTCACTAATGTCGCTGGCTGAAAGAAATCTTATTCGTATTGAAAAAAAAGAGATTTTTCGGGATTACTATCAAAACATGGAGATTAAAACCCCGCCGAAAATTGTCTTAAACAGAGAACAACAGGCTGCATTGGACACGATCAATGAGTCTATTGAAACAGGACAATTTAAGACTTTTCTCTTGCACGGGGTCACAGGGAGCGGTAAAACCCAGGTTTATATAGAAGCCATTTACCGTGTACTGAAGAAAGGGAAAACTGCCATAGTTCTGGTGCCGGAAATTGCTCTGACTCCGCAGATAGTGCAAAGATTTAGATCGCATTTTAAAGCTCAGGTGGCCGTACTGCACAGCGCCATGTCGGATGGGGAACGATTCGATTCCTGGCGTCGGCTCAAGTCCGGAGAAGCGCGGGTGGCGGTGGGACCTCGCTCGGCTATTTTTGCCCCGCTTAAAAATATTGGCCTCATTGTGGTGGATGAAGAGCAGGAGAATTCCTATAAACAGACGGACAAAACCCCTCGTTATCACGCCAGGGAAGTGGCCATCATGCGTGCACGATTCAATGAAGCCGTGGTAGTTCTGGGTTCAGCCACGCCCTCCATCGAATCCTATTTTAATGCCAAAACCGGTAAATATCATCTTCTGGAATTAACCAGACGCATTGAAGACGTCCCCATGCCAAAAGTAGAAATAATTGATTTAAAGAAAGAGCGGCGTCTGTCGGGGAAAAAAGAAGAACCGATTCTTTCCCGATTACTCAGGCAAAAGATTGAAGAAAAGCTGGCTCGCCGGGAGCAAATTATTCTGCTTTTGAATCGTCGTGGATTTTCCAGTTTTATAAAATGTAAAGACTGTGGATATATTGAAGAGTGCAAAAACTGTAATATCACTTTGACCTATCATCTGCGAGGCAGGAGGTTACGCTGCCACTACTGTAATTATACCAAACGAGCCCCGGAAGTTTGTCCTTTTTGTCAGGGCGTGGATATTATATTTCGAGGCCTGGGTACACAAAAAGTCGAGCAATATTTAAAGGAAAATTTCCCCCAGGCCCGGGTAGTACGTATGGACCTGGACACCACCCGCCAAAAATTTTCCCACGACCGTATTTTACAGGCATTTGAAGAGGGCAAATATGACATTTTACTGGGCACTCAAATGATCGCCAAAGGCCTGGATTTCCATCGCGTGACTCTGGTGGGAGTCATCAATGCCGATGTGGGTTTGCTCGTGCCTGACTTTCGCTCCACCGAACGAACCTTTCAGTTACTGACTCAGGTAGCGGGTCGGGCGGGCCGTAAACATCTCCAGGGCGAGGTTATTATCCAGACCTATTCTCCCACGGACAGTTGTCTGTTGTGTGCGAAAGAGCATAATTTTCACCGATTTTTTTATAATGAAATTGCGCAGCGTCGTGAACTTAGCTATCCTCCGTATAGTCGTCTCATCAGCTTATTGTTTTTTGGTGAAAAAGAACGCCGGGTCATGGAAGCGGCCTACAACTACGCCTCTGTAATCAATAAATTTAAAGGTCCCTATACGGTCCTGGGACCTACCCCTGCTCCCATTTTAAGGATTCAAAATAAATATCGCTGGCGTATTATATTAAAAAGCCACCGTCATAAAGATCCGCAAGGGAAAAAAGTCAGGGAGGCGATTCATCAGGCCGAAAAACTCTACCACGAAAATTTTAAAACACGTGGGGTCAAAACTATTATTGATGTTGATCCGGTGATTCTGATTTAAGTCGGGCATAATAGCGAATGATCAAATCTACCACCCGTGAATAATTTTCGATGCCCTCGGGAATGCGATTCGCCTGCAGATATAAATTGTAACCTTTAGCTGAAATTTTCGCAAGCAAGCCACGATGGCTCTCCCAGCGTTTTCTAACTGCCTCCAGATCCAATCGGACACCATCGGTTAACCGTGCATAATACCGGGCCCTTTTCACAGGATTTTTTTTCAAATTAAAAAAGAAGTGTCCCAGTACCTGAAAATAACCACTGTATTGACACAGTGGATGCGATGATTGCGTACAAACTAAAAAAGCCAGAAAATTGGCTTCGGCTTCGCTGGTATAGCCCAATCGGTGGGCTTTTTCATGAGCCAGGACAAAAGGCAATTCAAAAATCATTAAATCGGAGTTGTAATGAACCTCATGGAAAAAAGGACTGAACCAACCGCTAGTTAGGGTTTTGTTAAAAATCCAGTTGCCAAAAAATGTCTTGATACTTTTACTTCGGCCAATTTTTTGTAAATTTAATCGAGGCAAAACTTCAGAATAGGATTGTTCGATCATGTCATTGAGCGTTGGAACATCTATAATTGAGTAAGTTAGATTCAGACTATTACACTTATCAATGATTGAAGCAAAGGTTGAATCGAAAGCATTCATGGAAAGATTGACCCTGTCCAGGTTCAAGGTAGTTTTTAGAGGAACTCGAAAATAGTTTATTCCCCAGGCAAAATAAAACCAGATGTAAATCACCGCCACTGTGGTTAATAAATTTAATAAAATATGAGAAAGAGACATGCGATATTTTCGTATTCGATAAATAATGGTTGGGATTCCAATTAATATAATGAACCACAAAGCCAGTTCAGATAAGGAAAATGGGAAAATTTGTGATAAGTTTGAAATTACATAGGTGATTATAGGATAGATTCCTCTGGAATAGTAATTTTCAACAAAATTGGGGGACTTAGCCAGAATTTGTATAAACAGGAAAAATGAGATCGCTATACCTATGATGCCAGCGCGCAGTTTAACAGGAAATCTCATTTTCACTCTAATCCCAATTTATCCGCAATGGATTGCATAGCTTCTATCACATTCTGAATATGTTCTTCAAGTGAGATTCCTAACAATTCAGCCCCTTTCTGGATATCTTCTCGTTTCACATTTCGGGCGAAAGCTTTGTCTTTCATCTTTTTTTTGACCGATTTTACCTTAACCTCCTGGAGGCTTTTATTGGGCCTGACCAGCGCTACGGCAACGATAAATCCGGTCAGCTCATCTACGGCAAACAGGGTTTTTTCCATAAGACTTTCTGGTTTGACACCTGTATATTCGGCGTGAGATAAAATGGCGCGAGTTATTTCTTCCGGATAGCCACGTTCTTTCAATATCTGCACTCCCACGTAGGGATGTTCCTCTTTTGTGGGATGTTGCTCATAATCAAAATCGTGCAGCAAGCCCACAATGCCCCATTTTTCTTCATCTTCACCAAATTTTCTGGCATAGAAGCGCATAGCCGCCTCCACGGCCAGCATGTGTTTACGTAAATTTTCTGATTTGGTGTATTCAGTCATGAGTTGCCAGGCTTCTTCGCGTGTCATTTTTTCCTCCTTATTTTGGATGTTTTAGGGTTTCATAAAAATCATAAGATATTAATAATATTGAACTTACT
>CAZMEG010000028.1:10587-14655 GCA_964565205.1 uncultured Cytophagia bacterium | reverse complement strand
TTTTAAAGCATAATGTAATCATAACTATTTTGGTAATTATTTTATATTTGAATATATACTCAAAGAGGAGAAAACGCAAAATTTTCATTTCCGATGGATCGGGTTTTAAGGCAGGGAATTTGAAATTCTTCGATCTTACTTTGGCTGGATTAAGGCTTCAAAAAATTCGATGTCCTTAGAACGTCCTTGCAACAGGTTAGTGGCTATCAGGCCATGGGGAGGACGCCTTCGGACTGGTTTTTTGAATTTGTGCCAGTCTGAAGGAGGTTGGCTTTCATAAAACCATGATTCAAGCTGTCTGACCGGGCTTTAAAATTTGAAAAAACCTGTTTGCCATTCGTTAATCTTTTTGCGGGCAAATTTGTACCCTATGTTGATAATCTGTTCGGCAGCATCAAATTCTAAAATGCCGAAGTTTTTCACCGGGGGAGCCAGATAAAGATCGGCCATTCGAAGGTGTTCGTGCTGCAGGGCAACACTGCTTAATTCGGTGGTACGCATTAATATATCGATAAGGTGAGGTACATTTAGACTTTTAACAAATGGATTCATTTTGTGATATAAAACTTTCCATCCGGAGAGACTGTCCCTGTATCTGGTTTTAACTTCCAAATCAATGCTTGAGCTCACATCGACAGCGATTACAGGTCCTTCATCACAAAACCTGTTCATCACATCTACCGGCAGGTTATTGAGCACCCCGCCATCCACTAAAAAATCCCCGCCTTGAATAACCGGGGGCACCACACCGGGAAGGGCACCGCTGGCCCGGACACTCTCAGCCAGTTTGCCCCGTTCATGAACCATCACTCTGGCACGCGTTAAGTTACTGGAGATACAAAAAAATTTTTTCCATAAATCTTCAATGTAGGTATTGCCGAACAGCTCTTTTACAATTTTACTGGCTTTGCGCCCGGCCAGAAGGGAGACCATGGGTAAGGTAAAATCGAACAGGGACCAGGGATTGCGATACACCTTTTGAATTTTATAAAACATCTTCTCATAATCCCAGCCCATGGCATAGGCGGCTGCCACAAAAGCCCCCATGCTGGTTCCCCCAACGATATCGATGGGAATTTTGGCCTCTTCAAGCGCCCTAATCACCCCGATGTGAGCAAAGCCCCGGGCTCCTCCCCCTCCCAGAACCAGGCCGATAGCATGGCCGGTCAAACGACGCACCAGCCTTGCATAGTCTTCAGACTCATCCATCATAATATGATGATGATCGGCGACCTTTAACTGTTTAAGCCAGTGACGGGTATTGTGCGGTGTGTTACTTTTATCTTCATGAAGCAATACCAGTTCCTGACGAGCCAGGCTGTAACCATGCAAATTGGTGAAATTTAATTTATTTTTTGCATTAAAGTGGCTGACCAGAAGAATTCGATCCGCCTGACGGAGACACTGTTGAGTCCAGTTATTTAACTGGGGACCTGCTTCATAAATCACATAATTGTACCGGGCTTCCTGTTCATTAAGCCAGGCCGTAAGATCGTAATCATTAGCCAATTTTGATAAAATCCGCTGATGGTTTAAATGTAATACGGTCTTATTATTTTTCTTGAGCGTCTCGATCAGTTTTTGAATAAAAATTTGCACGGGGGTACCATGCGTGAGTGGTACTACGGCTATGGTCGATATGGACACGCGGTAAGCCGGACCAAGCAGGGATTTTTGCAGACGTTTAATAATTAGTTTTATGATTACCGTCATGGCCTGCGGGTATTGAATCATTAGGGCTTCAAATTGTGATTTGGACAGTTTCAACAAGACCGAATCACGAATAGCATAAACGGTGGCGGAACGCACTTCATCAGTGAAGATGGCCATTTCTCCCATACATTCCCCCCGTCCAATTTCACCAACTATATTTTTTTCTCCATTTTCTGTCAAAGTAAAGGCTCGTAGACGTCCATAAACCACAAAATACACGCTGTCACCAGGTTCTCCCTGCGCTACCAGAATTTTACCACTGGCAACGTGCAATACTTCACAATTTTCAGCGATTTGTTTTAAGACGTTTTTGTCCAGACTTCTAAAAAGCTCGGTGGCAGAGAAAAATTCCATTATCTGCTGTATATTTTTGTCTATTCTAAAGTCATACATGAATTCACTGGAGGGCTAATCGGGGTGAATTTATTTTAATAATCGTGGGGGTGGCGTTTTTCACCAGAGGCATTCGCATGCCAATGTTAGCATTTATATAAGTAGGATCACAAATGACATATTTTTTGTTTTCATAAGTTACATAATCACCCTTTACATCCTCAGAAAAATGAACAGCCGTAGCTATGTGTCCCGGAAAGTCTAAAGCAATAACATCCAGGCCGGTAAGGCGAGTTACCAGATAAGCAAATAAAATGGAACGGTCTTCACAATCGGAGTATGGATAATGAAGGGTTTCCTCCGCAAATAAAAATTTTTCCCGGCCAAATTGTTGTTCATCCGTTTCGTAGTCAAAGGCGGTTTGCACAAAACGAAGAAGTCGATTTACGGCTTCCGCCTGGCTTGTTCCCTGAATGACGGGTTTAAGCGCTGCCAAAATGGATCGATCGCTTTTTGGGCTTAGGGGTGTGGCAAAATAAACTTCTAAATCGGTTTGTGGATAATTTTGAAAAAATTCGATAAGACTATGATCATATTGAAACGATAGGTTGTAGCTCTTATTTTCATATTTAAATTTTACAGTTCTGGTATTAATAGAGGGCTTCAAATTGGGAAGATGCTTCATATACAGGTCGGTCGTTTTATTGGCATTCGGGTAATTGCCTTCATAAGTAAATAGACTTTTTATCTGTTTGGCTGGTTCAAGATAATCGACGAGATAAAAGTTCTTACCGTCCAGTTTAAAATAATTAGTACCATAAAGTACATTATCGGAAGCGATCAACAAGTAAACCGTTTGATCTTGAAGGCCAAATTTAGCCTCATAACCCGATTTCTGCAGCATAAACCAGATAAATAAGTTCTGTTGATTCTTTGATTTTGGATAGAGAGCGGAAGCAACCTGGGCCAGGAGCATGCCATATCCCCAGTCATTCAATTGCAGGGCTTCCCGATAGTAATTCATTTGTTTAAGAAAATCTTCATAATTGGTTTGACTTAACTCAGCCCAGAAGGTACTGATGACTTCTTTATTGATCTCTTCAGGTAGGCTGAAATCAAAAGCTGGATCATAATATATTTTTAGGTTTGTATTAAAAAAGTTTATTTCAAGTGATGGGCCCGCTTCTTCTAACCCAGGGGGGGATACTCTCGGTGGGGGAACTTTTTTGGGCAATGGAATATCTTTTATGATTTGCCTGTGGGGTAATCTTCTCGGAGGCAGGGGCTTTGCTCTCGGTATTCGACGGGGCTTTGGGGTTTCGTCCCACTTCCGGCCCTGAAAAGCCTGGAACTTTTTCAATTCCTGTTTTAAAAATTCGGTAAATGCTTTATCTCTCTTGTCTTTAAATTGTTGAAAAGCCTTCCGGTGTTTTTGAAGCCATTGCTGATAATTTTCCTGGGCGTGAAGGGTTAAAGTCTGGGAAAATAGTGAGCCGCAAAAAATCAAAACAAATAAAATTCTTGAACCCATGAGAGCCTCCCTTCAAATTACAGTTTGAATTCTTTTTCAATTTTTATGCGATCTTCGGGTGTGGTCATGCAAATTAATTTTTCTTCAGGTTGTACAACATAATTGGCCGGTGGGTTGTACAGCCAACCCTGAGGCTTTTTAATAGCAAGTAACAGAGTATGTTCAAAGCGGGAAAGGTTTAAAGATTGTACCGTCTGTCCTGCCATGCAGCCTATGGGGATTTCTTCAATGCGCAGGTTCGAATCGGTTTCCCGCAGCATGGTATCCAGGAAGGAAACCACCGTCGGTCGTAACATTTCGGAAGCCATGCGTAAGGCCCCGATATAGGTGGGTGAAATAACGGCATCGGCCCCGGCTTTTTTTATTTTGCTGATATTTTGTAATTCCCCACAACTGGCCACTAATTTTACTTCAGGTTGCAGTTGTTTGGCTGTTAAAGCAATCACCAGGTTGAGATTGTCGTCTCCGGTTACGGCAAAAATTCCTCTGGC
>CAZMEG010000028.1:0-10577 GCA_964565205.1 uncultured Cytophagia bacterium | reverse complement strand
GTATGAATATTGGCTTTTAAGAGCATTTGATTTTCGGTAGCATCTCCCTGGAGAACAATTGCGTTGCGAAAATTTGTGAGTATTTTCTCTATTTTTTCCGGATCACTTTCAATTATCATCCAGGGCCGTTTGGTCTGATTAATTTCATTGGCTATGTGAAGTCCCACTTTGCCAAACCCGCAGATGATGTAGTGATTTTTCAGATTTCTGGCTTTCTTTTCCATCTGACGCATTCTAAAGGACTCCGTGATATGACCCTCGACCACAAAGGCGGTGAAATTGGAAAGCAGGTAAGTTAAAATCCCGATGCCTGAAACGGCTAAAAACATGGTAAAAACTCTGGCCGGCACATTTCCCGACAGATCGATGATTTCGCCATAGCCGATGGTAGAGATGGTAATGACCGTCATGTACAGACAATCCCACAGGGAAGCCTCCCGACCGGTAAACCACCAGTAACCTGAGGTACCCAAAACTAAAATTATTGATAATAATAGACCTGACCATAGAATTTTTTTATAAAATTTTGTTAAATCCATCTTTTCTTTTTGAAAAATATCACCATAATGCAACCGAGTACAAACAGAAGACTCAAAAAGCCGAAATAACCGTAACGCCAGTTCAGTTCCGGGATGTACCTGAAATTCGTGCCATAAATGCCTGCCAGAAGTGAAAGGGGCATCATAATTGTTGCAATGAGAGTAAGAATTTTCATGGATTGATTGATCTGCTGAGATAAAAGCGAATTGTACCCTTCCAGGGTAAAATGAATCCTTTCCTGCAAAGTGTCAATGGCCCTGCTAATCTGGTCCAGATTCTCATAGAGTCCCTGTAAATATTTATGTTGTTCCCGACTGATCAATTCCAGATGCACATTAACCAGATGACGAAGGGCCCGTTGTACAGGTGAGACACTGTGCTTTAAAGTTCGTACCATCCCTTTGCTTTTAATAATTAATTCCAGAATTTTTTTCTCTTTTTTACCATTTAGATAGAGAGATTCAATTTCTTCGATAATTTCATTGATAAAATATAAGTGAGGCGCATAAGAATCGATGAGTAAATCGAGAAACAAAAAGTAAATAAATCCCGGACTTTTTCCCACGGTTTTAAAAGACTCCTCGAATCTATGTAAAACCTGAGCGAGAAATGGCGATTGTTCTTCCTGGCCTGTAATAATTAAATGGCGGGTCATGGCAATTAACAGGGGCGTATTTTTTATGGATTGATTTTGACGAGTAGAATACCACAGAACCTCAAGAAGCACATTCTGACTGTGCCAGTAAAAAAGAGGTATGTTCAGACTTGACCATCGCTCAATCTGCACTTCCTGAATACCAAGCCTGGATAGAAATGTCTTCATCTCCTCCATTTCGTTTAAATTGAAATTAATCCAGACAAAAAATTTGTCCCGAACAGAAAGAGGATCGAAATCTTCGACTTTTAATTTTTTGATGCTTTTTTGATCATTGTTAAACAGTATGGCGAAGCTCATAGATAACACTCTGGGTTACTGGGAATGATAATTGTGTAAAAATCGCTCGGTATTTTTGTGCCCGTGAAATCTTTTCAATTTCTTGGCAATAAACTGTTTGATGGAATTTAGGCGCTTACCAAAATCCAGTGAAGCAAAAGGATTTTCCCACTCCAGGGACTCGCTGTTTTTAACCGCCAGACTCAATTGCTGTACCAGATGTGGTAGAGCCCGGGGATCGTAGCCAGCCCTTACCAGCAGGAGTGCAGCGCCTTTATCTGCTTCTTCTTCATAGGATTGTAAACGGGGTCGCATGACCATTTCATAGCCCTCCACGGCCAGGTCCTCCAGCATTTCATCTGTGTCTGTGGGTTTCTCAGCCACCTCTTTCTCCATTTCAAACATGGCCACATCCATCTGAATATTTTCCAGACGCTGTTGGATTTCTTGCATACCATGGTGCAGAATGATATGCATGATTTCATGGGCCAGAATTCCAGCCAGTTCGGCCTCATCCTGACAGAGATCAAGCAGAGAAGAAGCCACAAAAATATGTCCCCCGGGCATTGAAACCGCGTTGGGAGTTTGACTGCGCAAAATGTAGACCTTGAATGGATAATCATACGCACCGGAAGCTTCAGCCAGCAAAGTGGCCAGTAAATTTAGATACTTTTGCCTGGCCCGATTATGTTCTAATCCCTGTCCGGCCACCCTGGCCGCAATGGCCAGCCCGATGGCTTCTTCTTCCATGGAAGGCGCATAGTTGGCAAAAAATTCTGGAAACCTGCGGGGGAGATTTCTCTGAAAAGGACTTTGCAAAAAACCTGTGGTGGCCACTTTAAATTGCTCATATTCCTGTGGAGTAAATAAATCTGTTTGATTTAACAAAGAATCCAGAGTAGCCGACGAAGTCCTGCCAAATCGAAAGGCGTAACCGCGGATGGCAGCAGCCACACTGGCAGCCGAGGCATCGGGAGAGTTCCGGAGTAAATTGAGTTCCTTCCAGCCACCGGGCGCAGCTTTTCGGCTCAATGAATTTCTGGAGATCCAGTTTTCGGTCTTTAGAGAGACCGGAGGTACTGTGGCGAGGATTTTTGCGTCCCGCAACTGAAATCGAATCCAGCCGTTCTGTCTTTTTAGAATCTGTAGAGCCACACCGGAGGGTAGCACATACAACAGGGGATAATAATTACCCGGGCCTTCCCGTACCTCATTTTTGGCCCTTTGTGTGTACGCGACCTTCTGGCCAAAACTCAGGGCTGGGAGAAGAAATAAAAGCAAAATACATGAAACCAGCTTGGTTTGCATAATAGCTCCTCCTACTTGGTTTTCATTTTAAACACCCCGTCCCATTCGATGGGGGGTGGCGTTTTTATAAATGCCTTACACCGCTCAATGTAAACCTGAGTCGGACCATCCTGGGGAAATTGTTTCAAGATTTCCTGCAATAATTTCAAAGCCTGTTTAAATTTACGATTTCGGTAAAGGTAAAGGGCTTCCTGAAACCGACTCACCAGCCTCAATTGTTTGTTACTGGCCTGTTCTTTATGCTCCACCAGTTCATAAACCGCCACAGCCTTTTCTTTCCCTTTAACCCGCAGTAAATCCAATTCTCGGGCTAAAAATAAAGATTGAACATCCCAGTATGTGGATTCGCTGATTAAAATATTGGTCCCGAAGACCTTATTTACTCCTTCCAATCGGGAGGCCAGATTAACGGTATCACCAATGGCCGTGTAATCCAGTCGGAGATGAGAACCAATATTGCCCACCACCATGGGCCCGCTATTGATGCCAATTCGGGTGTAGAATGCCGGGCGATCGGGATTCTTTGTGCCCCAGTGCTCTTTTATTGCCTTTTGCACGCCCAGAGCCGAAGCACAGGCCTGTGCTGCATGATTTGAACTGGGCAATGGCGCACCAAACACCGCCATGATCGCATCACCAATATATTTATCTATGAGTCCTTCGTGGTTTAGAATGACATCTGTGGCTACGGAAAAGTATTCGTTCAGCACGCACACCAGTTCCGGCGCGGTCATTTTCTCACTGATGGAAGTGAAGTCTTTCAAATCTGAAAAATAGACCGAACCTACAATTTCCTTTCCTCCCAGCTCTACTTTGTCACTCTTTTCGAGAATTTCAGAGATGACCACAGGGCTCAAATAACGATTGAAAACCGAACGTAAATATCTACGCGCCCGTCCTTCGGTCATGTAACTGAACACGGCAGCCGTAAGAAAAGAGAAAACCAGAGCAGCCTCCGGGGTTACCAGATCCAGCCACTGTTTTCCCTGTTTGAAAATAAACAAGGTAAAGGCAAACCAGCCGATAGTCAGGATCAGAGACCAGAGAATCACATAACGGAGTTTCACATTATTCAAAAATAAAATACAGATGAGGAAAGAGAGCAAAAATATGGCAGCAATCACCACCGGCGAGGGGATGCGGGTTAAAAAATCTTTTTGCAAGAAATTGCTTAACATGGTGGCATAGATTTCCATGGCTGGGTACGGTTCGTAAACAGTGAAAGGAGTATTACGTAAGTCAAACAATCCAGGTGCGTTGGCCCCCACCAGGACAATTTTATCTTTAAATGCTGAAGAGGGTACCAGGGGTTTTTGACCGCGTTCTTCCTGTAAAGCTGAAGCAATCAAAGACACAAACGAATAATAACGAAAACAACCTTTTGGCCCCCCTTTGCCATACCAGTAAATTAAAAATTGGCCCTGCTCATCGACTGGTATGTCCAGATTTCCCAGGGTTAAATGGGTATTGTCACATTGACCTTGATGGATGTTTTGAATAAAAAGAAAGGCGGCCACCCCCAGGTGTGGCAGGGCTATTTGGTTGAAATTAAGAAAAAGAGGTATCCTGCGGCAGATGCCGTCTTTATCTTCATAATAATTTGCCACGCCCAGACCTGCGGCACTTTGCTGGAATAGCGGTACAGGCAAAACGGCCGTGGAGAAAGATTCAAATTTTTCACCACAACCAGCCGGTTGGAATTGGAAATCTGGTAAGTTCAATAAAGGATTGTCCTGGCTTAAGACATCTTCTTCTCGACGCAGGTGCGCTGCAAGCAGCACATTACCAGCCTCTGCCATGGACCGGGCAAAGGCCCCATCGGTTTCTTCGGCATCGGATGAAAGTCGATCGATATCCGGGTCTGTAAATAGAATATCAAAAATTATCGCCCTGGCTCCCCCCCTATGTAAATAGCGAACCAGGGCCGCATAAATATCCCGTGGCCATTTCCAAACCACGTTGTTGCGTTTAAATTCTCTGAGGCTTTTTTCATCAATGGCAACAATAACAATCTCTTTACTGGCTTTCTCTGGCTCCGCAAATAGGCGGAATCGGAAATCGAGCGTTTTCAATTCCAGTACCTCAAACCAGCCCAGCTTATAAAACAGGGTGACACCCAGGCCACAGGCCAGAGTGAGTAGAATAATGTAGAGATTTTTATTTTTCATGAATTAATTTATTGGCATTCGAATCAATACATAAAAAATTTTATTTTTCAAATCTAACCAGCGAGCTACAATCCGCAGATTTCTTAACACCACTTTAGTTTCTTCATGACGGACTTCCTCGCCTGCGGTAGTAACTTTTTGTAGAGATTGAATCCTGGTAAAAACTTCCCGGGCGAGATTAAGTCGAGCATTGTATTCTGCTTCCAGCCACGAACTGGCCTCATAAAAATATTCCGTGGCCGCACCGATAGCATACACATAGTGTGAATTTTCCGGTAAACTCTTAATCCATTCGGGCCCGGGAATTTCGGCTAAATTAACCGATTGTTTGAGGCTGTCTGCCAATGGACATTCTTTGGGCCCCACCAGTACGGCCACCATGTTTTTTGAAATCAGGCTATCCAGCTTTTGCATAGAATTCTGTGCAATAGACACACGGCTGGAATCGAAGCTTTCATAAAAATCTGAACCCATCCAGACGGTTCCAATTTCGGTACTCCAGAACGCCTGGCCCCCCTGAATCGTGACCTGTTTTTGCCGAACCCAGTTTAAACATGCCTGCTCAAAAGCTCGGTTCACCGCGGAATCGGGAAATATGGACACCTTTTCATAACCCACAGCCGTCTGGCAGGGCACTCGCCCTGTTTCTAAAAACCAGCGTGGATAACTCTGTGCTTTCGCCTCTGTATTACAAAAAACCAGGTAGCACATAATTAATGTAAAGATCGGGGTATTCACCGCAGATTACTCATGCGCCTTTTCTTTAAATATGCGAAAAATAAACCCTGATTGGGTCATCCATATAAAAAAGCCAACCAGAATCTGGTTGGCTTTGTAACGTAGGAGGGCCTTTCCCGACCGGCCTTATTGATTTTGCCTTGCCTGTCGACTTTTCCATTCTTCGAATTTCTTGACCTCATCTTCCAGCTCTTTAAAAGTTTCGGAAGCACGAAATCGCGTGTACATATTCTGATTCTGTTTGATTTGTTCTAAAAGCGCCTGATTGGCAGCCCCTATGGGGTATTCTACCAGCACAAAGGCCTGCCAAGTTTGGCCTTGTCGACAATGTTTTTGTTCTCGAACCCGGCTACCAGAAAGGGTTGCGGAAACCACGGTTTTGGTAGCCTGAGTAAACATTTGCCGCAGTTCCGAGTCTTCAGCCAGCCCCACTTCTTCATCAAATCGTTTCTGTAATGATTGAATACGTACTTCCATCTGCCGACCGATTTCTGCTCGTGCGCTGGTGACAGCCTTGTCAGTGGCTAATCCCAGATCACGGGAATTGGCCGTGCTCACCGCAAATAGGTAATTAGGGTCTTGCGGAATAGAAGTATACCAAGCCGGTATACAGTTATCTTCTGCGGTAGTTTTTAACGTCTGGGACCCTCCACAGGCAAGGATAAAAATCAGTGGCAAAGAGAACAAACAAAATAAAATTTTTGAACGCATGACAGATCTCCTTTCATTAATTTTTTTAATTTATATGCGAATTTTTACTGTAAAAAGGTTCAATTAAAAAACCAGCCCGGCGGTGAAGCCAATAAAAGAAGTCGGCTCATCGCTGGTAAAAATAATATTAAACAAGCCCTGCAAAATAAGATTAAATTTTTGCCCGGCCGGTAATTCAATCCCACCTCCTAATGCCAGACCGAATCTACGAATATCCTGTTCGAACTTGGATTGTGGAAAATCCTCCGGCTGCAGGTTGATGGTTTCCGTATTTCCGAAATTATCTGTCGCGGTGACCGAACCCCCTTTTATTTCTTCTTTTTCGTTTATGGCATTGTAAATCGCTGAACCGAATACAAAGAGTTGCACAGGGGATTCCACGGGAGACAGATAAGGACGGATACCTGCACCGATTTTAAACCCATTGGCGCTTCCATTTACATCTAAACTGGCATCGGTTACAGTATACAGATATTCTCCAGTACTGGGGTCAAAATAATCCCCCAACACATTACTTCGTAATGATTTATTGATGGCATCCGAATCAGTGGTGAATCCTTCAAATCCGGCAAATAAAGGAATGCCTAATCTATTAGATGGGAAAATAACATATTGCACATTAATACTTAATCCTATTTTAAAAAAATCCTTAAATTCATCTGGACTAAGTGGAAAAGCCCCTCCCCCATATATCTCGATCTGGTTCCGGCGTTTTTGCGCCTGGATGGAATCATTAACCAGAAAGAGAATCAAGGTGATTAAAAATATAAGCCTTAAAAATCTCATAATGCCTCCCTAATAAATTTATTTGATCCTCACCAAAATTTTCTTTTTATTTTTTGCCATTACCTGAGGCGTTTGTTCGCGGTTGTTGAGGTAGCGGGCCTGATCCGGTACATAGGTGTTGATATAGGTTTCCATTTCTTCCACCGTTATGGAACCGTCTTTATTCTGGTCAGCCTCCCCCCGTAAGCCCCTCATGAAATAGTATGTGAACAGGCTATGTTTTGCCTGTGGATACCAGCTTGACACCTGATCGCCGGTGGCTGAGGTAAAAACCACCCCATTGTTCAGGGCAACGATAGGATTCTGTACCTTTATAAACACAGGACTAATTCCTTTAAGAATCATACCAGCCGCACTGGAACCGCTAAAACAGGCATCAATCACCACGGTAATGTTACGGGCTGGAAGTTTGGCGACCCGTTCGTAAAATTCTTTCACTTTATATCCTGTGGATTTGGCATAAGTGGGGTTACAGTCGTATGGCACAAAATAAGCTTCCTGCGATTCCGGGTCAGGTGCCCCGTGCCCGCTGTAATAAATAAATACATCTGAGCGACCTGATCGTACCCAGTTGAAAAGTTGCTCTTCAAAAATCCGCTTAAAAGTCGAAAGACTGGCCTCGTCATCATAAACCTCGATGATTCGGCGAGGATCATAACCCAGGACACGAATCAGGTACTTTTTCATGACCCGGGCATCATTTTCCGCAAAATCTACTCTTGGAATATCGCGATTTTTATAACGGGAGATGCCTATTAAAACCGCTACCGCATCCGGATTTTTGCTCTTAAATTTTGGTATGTTGATATCCACATTGACAACTGGTTGCACAGGTTTTGATGCCGGGTGTTCAGGAGTTTCTGGAGGAGCCACAATTTCGGTGTATAATGGTAATTCCAATGGGAAGTTTTTATTAAATCGTGGCCTTGCTTCTTCCAGTTTAATAGTTATGGGCATTTTTTTAGCTTGCTTATTACTGATGAACGCCGAAAATTTAATGTCCTTAAAATCGTTCGAGGGCAAATTCCCGAGAATGAAGTTATTTTTAGAATCTGGCGTAAGAAAAACCTGGTTGCCGGTTTGTACCTGTGCTTTAACATTCCAGGCATCCCCCTTACCTGTGTTTTGAATTCGTACGGTTAGTTCGGCAATCTCATTTGGCTCAATCTGGTAATTACCGGAAGGCTCCTGAAGCCCCACCACGGATACCTTGAATTTAGGAGGCGTCAATTTTTTCGTGCGAATGGTAATAGAGGCTGGTGGGTTTAAATCATAACCATTACGCTCTTTGATTTGCAGGCGGAGTTTAATTTCTTGCGAGGTTACGGTCGCCGAAGCTGTCATTGGGATAACCACCGATTTTTTCTCCGAAGGTCTCAAACGGTCTATAACGGGAAATGAACCAAATTTGACTCCGCTGACCCTGCGGGGACTCAGTTGAATTTTTAACCCTGAAGCTTCACCTTTACCCGTGTTATGTATGTCAACTACCAGTTTACACTCTTCTTCAGCATCCAGAAACCCATTATTTGAAGGATCCATGAAAAACAGCTCCGCAGATAATTGTGGAGAATGAACAGGCGGTTTGGGAGATCTGGCGGTTTTTCTGGTTTTTGGCTTCTCTTCATAGCGAGTAATAACCGGCCTTTCCCTTGGTGGGGTAGGCGTTCCTTTATAGCTTTTGTTAATTTTATCAAGATACTCTCTGGCCCGTTGTGTGGCTTTTTGTTGGAGTGAGAGAACGAGTTCCCTTTTTGCTCTTTCCATATCGCCAAGATAAAAATAACAGATACCCAGTTCTCGGTGTGGAAAGTACTCTATGAAGGTAGTGCCATAGGCACGGATTTTATCGGTATCGCGTTTTTTCTCTTTTAAGGCTTCTTGGAAAAGTTTAACCGCCTGTTCATACTGTCCTTTTTTCATGGCCTGCAAAGCCTGTTGATATGATTTATACCATTTGGCCTCCACAGGCTGGTTGAACCCCCAGATTAAACTTAATAAAATTATCAGTAATAAAATCTTAGTGAAATACATTGCCTTACCCCACCCCTTGAGGATTAAGAAATCAAGGTACCACATCTCCCTCAACCGTTAAAGTAAAAGGAGTATATATACCAAAAGTAAATAGCGATACAACCCCATCAACTGCTGTCATTTGATAACTGATTCGCACGTTTACAGCTTTGGTACCTCCATAAGTTTTTAAGGCATCAGAAATAATTTTTTCCACAGCCACATTATCGGGACTAACCAGTCCATAAACGAAATGACTGACTTTTTTGGTTTTAACAAAGTGGTTTGCCGGTGTCAGATTGTCGTAATTGGTGATCTCGATCTCTTCTTCAACAGGTGTACCGGCCTGTTTTAATGTGTAACAACTTTGAATGGCAAGAGAAAAGGTGACAATACAGAAGAAGGTGAGCATCTTTTGTAGCATTTTCTTTCCCTCCCAATTATTTTTAGGTTTTGAGGTTCAATTAATTTTTCATTAATATATGCGTATTTTTTGTTATGAAAAGCTCAGCGAAAAATTTTAAAGGCTTTGATAGACTCCACTCTTCGATCGGCGTCTATTTCAGCAATCCAGCGCCAAACTTCATTGAGTCCTGTTTTTAAAGTTTCTGTATAACTACCCCCGGGCTTTATGATATCTCCCACACGAAAAGTTACCGGATCTTTGGTAGCCACAGCAATGAAATATTCTACCGCTGCATCTTTTCCTTCAGGCAAAGAAGCTACAAGTGTGTAATTAGAACCCGGAATTCTTCTTCGCTGGTGAGCCATTAACTTATGAGTGGGTTCAATGACATTAGGAAAGATAAGGTAAACGGAATCGTTGCTGGCCAGGTTGAATATGGTAACATAACAATCCAGGGTGGCTTCAATCTCAAACTGGATAGGCTCACCTGCTTTATATTTATCTTTACCCATAATGAATTTCAACTGAAAAGAAGGGTCCGCCTGTTTTTCTTCTGGTACCACCAGAAACCGGTTGCGAACAATCTTTTGAATGAGGCTGCTTTCTCCATAGACCAGCACGGTATCTTTTTCCTGCCAGGTTCCCTGTTCTAAAATTTTGCCCCGGCGACTCTCACGGATGAAATTGATAAAAGAATCCCCCGCCTCCAGGATGTCCCCTGATTGTCGGGACAATTCAAATTTTTGTAGAAATTGTTCGGCGGTTACAGTAACTCCCAGGGCTTTCTCAATGGCATTATTACGGGCGCGAGTACGGGCCAGATGTCTGGCCTCGGCTATGGTAAGATTTTCTGAGATTAAAACCTTCCCCACCCCTATCACCCATTTCCCATGGTTTTGAGAGAGCAGGTTACTGGTAAATAAGATTACCAGCAATAGAATTGTTCTGTTAAGGTTCATTTTTTTCTTTTATA
>CAZMEG010000027.1:0-15220 GCA_964565205.1 uncultured Cytophagia bacterium | reverse complement strand
GAAAAGAGAAGGGGGCTTTATGGAGAAAGAGGGCTTCTGTGGGCTCAATTCAAGCAAAAAAACTACTAGTTGGGAGTGTATGTTTTTGCCCTCCACCCCCCTTTTGAAGGGTTAAAATGAGGGTATTTTAGGGCAAAATCGTCAAAATACAACTATGTAATATTAGTAATATTAAAGAGTTACAGAGTAGGAGGAAAAACGTAAAAAGTGGTTTTGTAAGTTCAATATTATTAATAAATTTTGAATTTTGCGAAACCCTATAAATTAAAAATCAGGGAGAAATCAAGTGTGTCTTGGTATCCCAGGAAAGATAATCAAATGTTATGAAAAATCTGACGGCCATCGTTTCGCACGTGTCGCATTTTCCGGGGTTCTGAAGGAAATTTGTCTGGACTTTGTACCGGAAGCAAAGGAAGGTGACTATGTCATCGTACATGTAGGTTTTGCTTTGAGCAAAATTGACGAGGACGAAGCCAGGCAGGTATTTGAATACTTAAATAAAATGGATCAATTATATGAACCTGACACAGAATAGTGAAATTTTTTATTTAAGCCATGAAATATATTGAAGAATATCGTGACAAAAAAGCGGCACAGGAGTACCTCAAACTTCTGTACAGGCTGGTTAAACATCGCTGGATTTTAATGGAGATTTGCGGTGGACAGACTCATGCTATTTTGAAATCTGGCATAGATAAGCTGTTACCGGAACAGATTACTCTGGTGCACGGCCCGGGCTGCCCAGTGTGTGTAACTCCTCTGGAATTAATTGACAAGGCCATTCAGATTGCCGGTTATTCGAAGGTAATTTTTACTTCTTTTGGTGATATGCTTCGAGTTCCCGGTTCGGAAAAAGATCTGCTTACTGTAAAAGCAGAAGGGGGAGATGTACGCATGGTATATTCTCCTCTGGATGCGGTGAAAATTGCTGAAAAACATCCAGACCGGGAAGTGGTGTTTTTTGCGGTAGGATTTGAGACCACGGCGCCAGCAAATGGCATGGCTGTGTTGCTGGCCAAACAAAAGGGTTTGCGCAATTTTTCTATGCTGGTATCGCATGTGCTGGTTCCTCCAGCCATCGAAACCATTTTGTCTTCCGCGGACAATCTGGTACAGGGATTTCTGGCCGCCGGGCATGTTTGCACAGTAATGGGATGCGAACAATATGTTCCGCTTGCTAAAAAATATCGTGTTCCTATTGTAGTCACTGGCTTTGAACCTCTGGATATTTTACAGGGTGTGACCATGACCGTGCAGCAACTGGAAGCAGGTCGCTTTGAAGTGGAGAATCAGTATTCTCGATCGGTTAGATGGCAAGGCAATCGAATAGCAAAAGACCTTATTAATTCGGTGTTTGAAGTGACCGATCGTAACTGGCGGGGCATTGGGCTCATCCCGAAGAGTGGTCTCAAACTGCGTCCGGAATATGCCGATTTTGATGCGGAAGTCAAGTTCGGGGTTGAATTTATCAGTACTCGGGAGTCGGAGGTTTGCATCAGTGGGTTGATATTACAGGGGCAGAAAAAACCTTTCCAGTGTCCGGCATTTGGCTCAACCTGTACACCAGAACATCCACTGGGCGCCACCATGGTATCATCCGAGGGAGCGTGTGCGGCCTATTATCGCTATCGTCGCTTCGAGATGAGTAAAACTTTGAATGAACCGGGGCTTTAAAAATTCGATGATTTTAAAAAAATGATGCTTGAGCATCGAATGAAATCCCTCTCTCCTGGGTCAGGAGAGGGGATTTAAAGGGGGCGTTTTGAAGAATGGACAGGTCAAATAAGGAGAAGCCTGTTATGAATGAAGCCATACAAACCATGAGTTTCAGTTGCCCGCTGCCCATTAAAAAGTATAAACAAATTCTTCTGGCCCATGGGGGCGGAGGGCATTTAACCCATGATTTAATCGAAAACCTTTTTTATCCTAAATTTAAAAATTTGCATTTAAATAAAAATCATGATGGCGCAATAGTGAAGATCCCCGGTGACCGCCTGGCTTTCACCACAGACTCCTATGTGGTAAGCCCTATTTTCTTTCCCGGGGGAGATATCGGTTCTCTGGCTGTGTATGGAACGGTAAACGATCTGGCTATGTGTGGGGCGCGGCCTTTATATATTAGTTTGGGGTTTATTCTGGAAGAAGGTCTGCCCATGGAAGATTTGTGGCGCATTGTCACTTCTATCGAAAAAGCAGCAAAAATAACCCAGGTAGAAATTGTCACTGGAGATACAAAAGTAGTAGATCGAGGAAAAGGGGATGGGTTATTCATTAATACAACTGGAATTGGTCAGGTGATTGCACCCCAGGAGGTTTCGCCGGAAGCCATTAAACCTGGTGATGCCGTTATTATTAGTGGTCCCGTTGGAAATCATGGCATAGCCATCATGGCCTTACGGGAAGGCCTGGAATTCGACAGTCCCATTTACAGTGATTCGGCGCCCGTCTCTCAAGCGGTACTGGCTCTTTTTGAACATGATATTGAAGTGCATTGTCTGCGTGACCCAACGCGTGGTGGTCTCGCTTCCAGTTTGAACGAAATTGCCCATAAATCGGGATTGGGTATCGAAATCGATGAAGGTTCGGTCCCCATATCAGAGCAGGTCCAGGGCGCCTGTGAAATCCTCGGTCTTGATCCTTTTTATGTTGCCAGTGAAGGGAGATTTCTTGCCTTTGTTGCAAATGGAATGCAAGAGAAGGCTCTGGAAGTTCTTCATAAATTTGAAAATTGCCAGGAAGCCAAAGTTATCGGGCATGTCACTGAATCGCATCCTGAAATGGTGGTCTTACACAGTAAGATCGGTGGCAACCGGGTTTTAGACTGGCTGTCCGGCGAACAATTACCAAGGATTTGCTAATCCAGAAACTAAGCCTTCTCATTTTTAAGAAAAAAAATGGTAAATATCTTATTCCTGGGAAAATTTTGATTTCTAACTGTATTAAAACAATATTTGTAAATTTAAAATAAACAGCTTTCTTATTGTGAAATGATATTTAAGGCATGAAGTTTGTAATTTATAAAAGATGATAAAAGAATAAGGCAGGGCCATGTTTGGCCAGATTTCAAAATTATTTTATTTGAAAAGAAGGTCTCATCCTGTAAAGTGAGACCTTTTTTATTTTGTTGAAGACAAATTTTATCCGGGAGAAAATAATGAAAATTAAAAGAACCATTAAGTACGAATCTGAGCTGGATCAATCTTTTCCTGTGTGGGTTACTTCGGTGCCTGATGGTGAAAAACTTCGGGATTGCATTCAATGTGGTACCTGTAGTGGGATTTGTCCCATGAGTATTTATATGGACTACACACCGCGGCGTATCATAGCCATGGCTCGAGAAGGCTTCAAACAGGAAGTACTGAGTAGCCTCACTATCTGGTTGTGCTCCTCCTGTTACGCCTGTACGGTCAACTGCCCCCAGGAGATAAAAATCACTGACATCATGTATGCATTTAAGATGCGGGCAATTGCTGAAGGCATTTATCCCAAACGATTTCCGATTCCAGTTTTGGCCAGGCAGTTCGCTCAAATGGTCAAGAGTACCGGGCGCAATACCGAAAGCCGTCTGGTTATGAAATTAATCATGAAGACCAGTATTTTGAATCTGTTGCGTTTGATGCCTGTGGGTGTGAAACTCTTTAAATCAGGTCGCATGCCTTTGAAAAGCGACACGGTGAAAAACAAACGTGAAATTAAAGCCATGTTCAAGGCTCTGGAGGCAACATCATGAAGGAGTATGCCTACTTTCCAGGCTGTTCTGTTAAAGGAACTGCCAGGCATTACGAGGAGTCCCTGCTGGCTGTATTTAAGGCCCTGGACTTACATCTAAAAGAAATTGATGACTGGAATTGCTGTGGAGCCACACTTTATATGTCTGTGGATCCGTTAATCTCCTTTACACTCAGTGCGCGCAACCTCTCGAAAGCTGCCATGAATGGCAATCAGGATGTGGTGACTCCCTGCAGTGCCTGTTATCTGGTTTTACTGAAAACCCAGGATCATATTCGCCGTTATCCTTACATACGGGAAAAGGTAACGAAATCTTTACGGGCCATTGATCTAAAATATAAAGATCATATACGAGTTCGACATCCTCTTGAAGTTTTGCTTAACGACCTGGGTCTTGAAGAAATTCGTAAGCGGGTGGTGGAACCTTTAATTGGCTACAAAATCGCTCCTTACTACGGATGTCAAATTGTAAGACCCTATGGAATGATAGACGACGAATGTTTTCCCACAGTCATGGACAGGTTGTTCGAAGCTCTGGGGGCAGAGGTTATTGATTTTCCGTTGAAAACCCGTTGCTGCGGCGGTTCATTAACCGGAACCTTGCAAGACGTAGGCTTGCGCTTGAATTACATTTTACTCCATGAGGCTCGATTGCGTGGTGCCAACGTAATGGCTACCGTTTGTCCATTATGCCAGTTTAATCTGGAAGTCTATCAAGATAAGATCAACAAGACCTACAAAACAGATTTTACCATGCCTGTTTTGTATTTTACTCAGTTGATTGGATTGGCTCTCGGACTTCCCAGAAAGAAGTTGGGTCTGAAACGAAACCTTGTTCCCCTAAAAAGCCTGGAAGAAGTCATTGAATCTTGATTAATTTTCAAAATATGGAACAGATGAGTCATCTGTTCCTTTGGAGGTTTTGCCATGGAAGAAAATACTAAAATTAAAATTGGTGTGTATGTGTGTGATTGTGGCAGCAACATCGCTGGTAAAGTGAATGTCCCTCAGGTGGTTGAATTTGCCCGAACACTTCCCAATGTAGTTGTAGCGAGAGAATACAAATTCATGTGTTCGGATCCCGGGCAGGAGCTCATTAAGCGGGATATACGCGAGTTAGGGATAAATCGGGTCGTGGTAGCCTCCTGTTCGCCACTCATGCATGAAGTGACCTTCCGCAGGGCCACAGAGGAAGGTGGTGCCAATCCATTTCTGTTTCACATGGCGAACATCCGCGAACATGATTCCTGGGTAACCTCAGATAACAGGGAAGCCACGGAAAAAGCCAAAGCACTGGTGGCGGCGGCTGTACGGAGAGTGTATTTTAATGAACCGCTGGCCAAAAAAGAGGTCCCGGTTAACCCCAATGTTCTGGTGGTGGGTGGCGGTATTGCCGGAATTCAGGCAGCCCTTACCCTGGCTAATGCAGGGAAAAAGGTTTATCTGGTGGAGCGGGAACCATCCATCGGGGGGCATATGGCGAAATTCGACAAGACCTTCCCAACTCTGGATTGCGCTTCCTGTATTTTAACTCCCAAAATGACCCAGGTTCAAGCTCATCCCAATATTGAGTTACTGGCCTATTCTGAAGTGGAAGAGGTAGAGGGATTTGTTGGTAATTTCAAAGTACGGGTTCGTCGCAAGGCTCGCCTCGTGGATGAAGATTTGTGTACAGGCTGCGGAGAATGTGAGAAAATCTGTCCGGTGGAGGTGCTCTCTGAATATAACGAAGGACTTGGAACACGAAAAGCCATTTATCGCCCTTTCCCTCAGTCGGTGCCCAACACCTACACCATTTCACGCAAAGGGATGCCCCCCTGTCAGGCCGCGTGCAGCATTCATCAGAATGCGCAGGGATACATTCAGCTTATTGCTCAGGGTAAATTCAAGGAAGCACTGGATGTCATCCTTCGTGATAATCCCTTACCCTCCATATGTGGACGTATTTGCACGCATCCGTGCATGACCGCCTGTACACGCAGTCGCATTGATGCTGCCTTAAATATTCCGGGCCTCAAACGCTTTGTAACCGATTACGTGGGACGCTATGAACTGCCTAAACCTGCCACCGAGCGGTCCGAAGCGGTTGCCATTGTGGGCTCCGGCCCGGCGGGTTTAATGGCTGCCTATCAATTGCGTCAGATGGGCTACCAGGTTACCGTTTTCGAGGCCCTGTCTATGCCGGGTGGAATGCTGGCCGTGGGAATTCCTGAATTTCGTCTCCCCAAAAAAATCTTGCGTAATGAAATTGAAAATATTGAACGTACGGGTGTGCACATTCAACTCAATACACCGGTTGGACAGGCCATTTCTCTGGAACAGTTGCGTAAAGATTACAGGGCCGTCTTCATTGCCATCGGTGCCCATGTGGAGCGTAAGCTGGGCATTCAGGGTGAAGATTTGCCCGGTGTTTTAGCTGGAATTGATTTTTTGCGACGTGTAAATCTTGGTAAGAAAGTTACACTGGGCAGGCGAGTACTGGTAATCGGTGGGGGTAATTCAGCCATGGATGCCGCTCGTACAGCCTTGCGCTGCGGTGCGGAGGAAGTCTCGATTGTTTATCGCCGTACCATGGCGGAAATGCCTGCCGATCCAGCAGAAATTAAAGAAGCCGCCAATGAAGGCATAAAATTTTATTTCCTGGCTGCACCGGTTCGCGTAATTGGAATTAACCGGGTGGATGGACTGGAATGCTTACGCATGAAATTAGGTGAACCCGATGAAAGTGGCCGACCCCGTCCCATTCCCATTGAAGGAAGTGAGTTCGTCTTACAATGTGATAATGTGATCGTAACCATTGGACAACAGCCAGACCTCAAGGCTCTGGGTGACAAACTCGGTTTGAAGACCAGCAGGTGGGGTACTCTGGAAGTGGATCCATTGACCCTGGAAACCAACATCCCCGGAGTCTTTGCCGGTGGAGATTGTGTCACAGGACCGGATGTGGTGGTTAACGCCATGTATGCGGGCAAAAAGGCCGCCATCTCCATCGATCGGTATATCAACCATCTTGATATGCGAAAAGGGCGCGAACTGGAGGGTCCCTATCGCGTGGCCTATGAAATCGATACCGAAGGTTTGCCCGTAATGCCACCGGTGGAGATGCCCACCATTGATCTTTCCCGGCGCCGGAGCTGGGAAGAGGTACATACTGGCTATACCGAAGAAATGGCCATTCGTGAAGCTGAACGCTGCCTGGCCTGTGCTATCTGTTGCGACTGTCGCCTGTGCAGTACGGTTTGTGAAGCCAATGCCATTAACTATTTCCAGAAGGATGAGATTCGTGAAATCGAGGTGGGCGCCATTATTGTTTCTACAGGTTTCAAAACTTTTGATGCCCGGCGAATTCCCCACTATGGTTATGGCAAATATCCAAATGTGTACACCTCCCTGGAAGTGGAGCGTCTGGTAAATTCTGCAGGCCCTACGGGAGGTGAAGTCATTTTGCGGGATGGTCGACGTCCCAAAACTATTGGTATCATCCACTGTGTAGGTTCTCGGGATGAACGCTTCAACCGCTACTGTTCACGAGTATGCTGCATGTACTCCCTCAAACTGGCGCACTTGCTGAAAGAACATACAGGTGCCGAGATCTACAATTTTTATATCGACATGCGCACCCCCGGCAAGGGCTATGAAGAGTTTTACCATCGTCTTCTGGAAGAGGGCACTCATTTTATTCGAGGAAGGGTAGCCGATGTTTCCGATTGGGCATTAACGCCAGAAGAAGAAGGCAAGCTAATCATTCGCGTCGAGGATACACTCGTTGGTGTGGTACGACGTATTCCGGTGGATATGGTGGTGCTCTCGGTGGGATTGGAAGCACAATCGGATGCTGAAGAGGTACGGAGGTTGTTTAACATTTCATGCAGCACAGAAGGATTTTTCCTGGAAAGACATCCCAAACTGGCACCCGTTTCTACATTCACCGATGGTGTCTTCATCGCCGGAGCCTGTCAGGGGCCCAAAGATATTCCGGATACGGTAGCGCAGGCGGGGGCGGCGGCCTCGGAGGCGCTGGCACTCATTGACCGGGGTGCTGTAGAACTGGAACCCAACACCGCCTGGATTGACGAAGAATTATGTTCAGGCTGTCAAACCTGTGTGGCGTTGTGTCCTTTCAACGCCATTACATATGAAGCTGAAAAAGGTGCTTCGGTCATTAATGAAGCCTTATGCAAAGGATGCGGTACGTGTGTGGCGGCCTGCCCAAGTGGCGCGGCCCGTCAAAATCTTTTTCTTGATGAACAAATTTACGCTGAAATCGAAGGGGTGTTGAGCTATGTCTGATTATGAACCGAAAATCGTAGCATTTTTCTGTACCTGGTGCACCTATACCGCAGCGGATCTCGCTGGAACATCGCGCATGAATTACGCTCCCAATGCCCGAATTATCCGGGTCATGTGCTCCGGCCGTGTGGACCCCCAGTTCGTGTTACTGGCTTTCAAGAAGGGTGCCGATGGCGTTTTGATTGGAGGCTGTCATCCCGGTGACTGCCACTATCAGGAAGGAAATTACAAAGCTTTCCGCCGAATAACGCTTCTCAAGAAGATGCTCAAGCAGATGGGCATCGATGAAAGACGTTTGCGTCTGGAATGGATTTCGGCTTCAGAGGGTGAAAAAGTTGCCAGAGTTATTAATGAAATGACCGAAGAGCTACGACAACTGGGTCCATTAAGAATCGAAGAAAAAGCCCTGCCTGAAAAGGAGCCGGCTTACATGGAGGCTGCCAGTTAGCCGTTACTCCTTTCTTTTGAGGTGGGGCAGGATTTAAAAAGCGAGGTGCGACATGAGTAAGCCCAAGATTGCTTTTTACTGGTGTGCAAGCTGTGGAGGGTGTGAAGAGGCGGTGGTGGATTTGGCTGAAGATATCCTGAAAGTTGTGGAAGCTGTGGACATTGTTTTCTGGCCCGTCGCTATGGATTTTAAAAAAGAAGATGTGGAACGACTAAATGATGGAGAACTGGCGGTCAGTTTTATAAATGGTGCCATACGGTTAAAAGAGCACGAAGAAATGGCGCAATTACTGAGGCAAAAATCTCAATTCATCATCGCCTTTGGAAGTTGTTCGCATATGGGCGGCATCCCCGGTCTGGGAAATCTATGGAATCGCGACGATATTTTTCGACAGGTTTATCAAAATGCACCAACTGTACACGAAAATGGTAACGGGTCGCTACCACAGACACACGTGCCATTGTCCCAGGGCGAGGTGGAACTCCCGGAATTTTTTGATACTGTGCGAACCCTGGATCAAACCGTCGAAGTGGACTATTACCTTCCGGGGTGTCCACCGCCCACCAGATTGATTTTGCAGGCAATCGATGCCATTCTTGCGGGAAAGTTACCGGAGAAAGGTTCAGTGCTGGCCCCCGATACCGCCCTGTGTGATGAGTGTGATAGGAAAGAATCGAAGCCGGAGAAGTTGCTGATTAAAGATATCAAGCGTGTCCATGAAGTGATGATTGATCCTGAGCAATGTTTTCTGGCCCAGGGTATCATTTGTCTGGGTCCCGCTACCCGGAGTGGTTGCGAAAGCCTCTGTATCCATGCCAATATGCCCTGCACCGGATGTTTGGGTCCCACCAGTCGTATTAAAGACTTTGGAGCTAAAGCTATGTCCGCCATAGCTTCCATTATCGATCTCAATGATGAAAAGGAAGCCGCGCAGTTCATTGATGAAAAAATTCCTGATCCGGTAGGGGTTTTTTATAAATACAGCTTACCGGCCTCCATTTTGAGGCGAAAAAATATGGGAGGAACGAACCATGGGTCGAAAAATCACCATTAATCCCATAACTCGTTTAGAGGGCCATGGTATTATTGACATTTTTTTGAAAGAGGATGGTGAAGTGGACCGCGCTTATTTCCGGGTGCCGGAGCTTCGTGGTTTTGAGAAATTTGTAGAAGGGCGTCTGGCCGAGGAAATGCCACAGATTACCCAGCGGATTTGTGGAGTTTGCCCCACGGCTCATCATATGGCCTCCACAAAGGCGCTGGATGACCTCTTTCAAGTGGAACCACCACCGGCGGCCAGGAAAATCCGTGAACTCATCTACAATGCTTTCATGGTTGAGGATCATGCCCTGCACTTCTTTTTCCTTGGAGGTCCTGACTTTGTGGTGGGCCCTCGAGCTCCAAAATCTGAACGAAACATCCTGGGTGTGCTAAAAATCGTTGGCCTGGAAATTGGCAAAAAAGTCATTGCCATGCGACGTGAACTGCGTGAAATCATCACCATGATGGGAGGCAAGGTTATTCATCCTGTGCTGGGTTTACCCGGAGGGGTTTCCAAGCCCATGAGCCGGGATGAACAGCGCCATGTGATTGAAGTGGCTGATCGGGCTGTGGAATTTGCAAAATTTGCTCTGAATATTTTTGACCAGGTTGTTTTACAAAACAAAGAATATGTGGATTTAATTACCTCAGAAACTTATACACATCGCACTTATTACATGGGCCTGGTAGATGAAAACAACAGGGTGAATTTTTATGATGGAATGATCCGGGTAGTTGATCCGGAAGGGAAAGAATTTGCCAGATTTACTGCTCGTGAATATCTGGATTACGTTGCCGAACATGTGGAGCCCTGGACCTACATTAAATTTTGTTATCTAAAACCTCTGGGATGGAAAGGTTTTGAAGATGGAAAAAACAGCGGTGTGTATGCCGTAGCACCTCTGGCCCGTCTCAATGTAGCCGATGGCATGGCTACCCCATTGGCACAGGAGGCTTATGAAAAATATGTCGAGACTCTTGGGGGTAAGCCGGTGCACTTTACGCTGGCTACACACTGGGCCCGACTGATTGAACTCATGCAGGCAGCGGAAGCTCTCTCTATTCTCGCCAGAGATGACGAAATCATTAATCCGAATGTTCGTGAACTGCCCGCTGCTACTCCACATGAAGGATTTGGTGTGGTGGAAGCCCCGCGTGGTACACTATATCACCACTATCAAACCGATGAGAGAGGCATCATCACGCAAGCGAATCTTATTGTAGCCACACAAAACAACGCCGCCCGTATTGCCATGTCTGTAGACAAAGCCGCTAAAGGATTGATCCACGATGGTCAGGTAGATGATGGATTACTGAATATGATCGAAATGGCTTTTCGTGCCTACGACCCCTGTCATGGGTGTGCGTGTCATGCTTATCCGGGTGAAATTCCGTTGAAGCTGTACATTCATGATGCATCGGGTAAAATCATAAAAGAAATCACCAATACCAATTAATTGGAATGCGACAAAAAACGCTAATACTTGGCCTGGGTAATACTCTTCTGCGTGACGACGGCATTGGCATCTACGTGGTGCGAGCGTATAAAAATAAGTTCGGGGAGAAAGACGGGGTGAAGATTCTTGAGAGTAATCTGGCAGGCCTGCAGTTACTTGATTGTATCATCGGGTATGATCGGGTGATCCTCGTAGATGCCATCATCACGGGAAGTAAAAAACCTGGTTCTGTGCATCGATTTGTACTTAAAAATTCGAAAGATGCCATACTTGGTTGTTCCCCTCATTTAACCGGGGTGCCTTCCATCATGCGCCTGGGTAAAGCCTGTGGTTTTGCCATGCCCTCTGTGGTGGAGATCTTTGCCGTAGAAGTGCAGACTTTATATGAATTTGGCGAAGCACTCACGCCTGCGCTTAAAAGAGCTCTTCCTAAAATCGTTGAGAAACTACACAGAGAAATTAATAAAAATGTGGAGGTAGGGAATGAATGAAGTAAACACCGTTTCTTTCTGGGTTCTTTTGCTCTCTACAGCCAGTATCGCGATGGTTCATTCCTTGGCACCCGATCACTGGGTACCATTTGTGAGCATGGCACGTGCGCGAAACTGGACAAGGTCAAGATTGCTGTGGGTCACTTTACTTTCTGGTATTGGGCACGTGGGTTCTTCCATTGTCATAGGTGGCATTGGCCTGGCCCTTGGCTTTAGTTTAAACAAATTACAGTTGTTTGAATCCCAGAGGGCAGCCATTGCCGGATGGTTGCTGATAGGATTTGGTCTGGCTTATGCTATCTGGGGGATTAAACATGTGCGACAACACAAAAACATTGAAGAAAAAATTTCCATGGGGATATGGACTCTTGTGGCTATTTTTGTTCTGGGTCCCTGTGAACCGCTGATACCGCTGATGTTTATTGCCATTGCCCATGGATGGCAGGTTGTGGCTTTAACCTGTGGTGTTTTTAGTATCCTAACTATTTCCATGATGGTGGGGCAGACCTGGCTGGGATACCGTGGAGTCAGTTTGATAAAATCCAGTAATTTGGAATGCTACAGTCATGTGCTTGCTGGCCTGGTAATCGTTGCCACAGGAGGACTTGTTGTATACTTCGGCATTTAGGAATTGTTAAATATGAATACCAAACAAAAAGGAGTTTGACCATGCTAAACAAAATTGCTTTAATTGGTGGTGGAAATATTGGAGGCGTTTTGGCTCAGGAAATTGCCCATCGACGTTTGGCACGTGAGGTTGCTATGGTTGATATTAAAGAGCCTGACCTGGCAAAAGGTAAGGCTCTGGATATCGCCGAGGGTCAACCAATCATCTCCTCCGATGTCAAAGTTGTGGGGGCTAAAACCTATGAGATTATCGAAGGCGCCGATATGGTGATTAACACGGCTGGCATACCGAGGACTCGTCGTCCCGACGGTACGATCCCCAGTCGGGAAGAATTGCTGGCGACAAATTTAAAGATCACCGATGCGGTTAGTGAGGGAATTCAGAAATACTGTCCCCAGGCAATGATTATTTCTATCGCCAACCCTTTGGATGCCATCGTCTATCGCCTGTACATGAATTTAAAGCCACCTCGCCAGCGTCTGGTGGGTATGGCCGGGGTACTGGACTCTGCCAGATACCGCTACTTTGTCGCCGAAGCGGCCGGAGTCAGTGTGGAAAACGTTGAGGCTATGGTTCTGGGAGGGCATGGCGATAATATGATACCCATTCGTTCAACCTGTCGGATTGCCGGTCTCCCGGTTGAAAAATTTGTACCACCAGAAAAACTGGATGCCATCGAAGAGAGAACCCGAAAAGCCGGGGGTGAGATTGTGAAACTCCTCGGGGTGGGTTCGGCTTTTGTTTCGCCTGCCTGGAGTGCCCTGGAGATGGCCGAAGCAATCATATTTGACAAGAAAAAGATCATGGCCGCCAGTGCCCTGCTTCAAGGTGAATATGGAGTGGATGGTTTATTCGTTGGTGTACCGGTGATATTAGGCGCAAAAGGTGTAGAAAAAATTATTGAAATTGAACTAACCGAAAATGAAATGGCTGCCTTTCGAAAATCGGTGGAATCGGTTCAGAAAACAGTGGATGAAGTAAAAGCAATGACTCACAATTAATTTATAAGTTACCCTGGAGTTGGAGTTTGCAAAGGTTTAGTACCCGTAAGTCCTGGGTGAGGATGCCTTCGGGCTAATTTTTTGAATTTTCGTCAGTCTCGAAAGAGGTTGGCTTTTGGACAAACTGGGATGGAAACTAAAATGAGTTTTCTCTTTCCCAAACTCTTAAAAACTAAATAAATAAACCTGAGGAGGTGTGCAAGATGAAAGATACACTAACCATCATCGACAACCGTACAGGAAAAGAATATGAGATTCCCATTCTGTATGGAACCTATAAAAATTATGGTGCGGCCATACGTGCTATGGATTTACGCCAGATTAAAGCCTCGGATGATGACTTTGGATTGTTAAGCTATGATCCAGGGTTTACCAATACGGCCAATTGTAAGAGTGCCATAACTTTTATTGATGGCGAACGGGGGATTCTCCATTACCGGGGTTATCCGATTGAACAACTGGCTACTAAAAGCACGTTCTTAGAAGTTGCTTACTTAATTTTACATGGGGAACTACCTACCAAATCCGAGTTTGAGGAATGGAAATGGCAAATCACGCACCACACCATGGTGCATGAACACATGAAAAAGTTTATGGATGGATTCCATCATGATGCCCACCCCATGGGAATTCTGGTGAGTACGGTGGCTGCCCTGTCTACTTTTTATCCAGAGGCAAAAAATGTCAGAGATCCGGAGGCCCGCCAGCGAGAAATTTATCGTCTGGTTGCTAAAATGCCCACTATTGCCGCCTATGCCTATCGGCACAGCATGGGACTCCCCTATGTCTATCCCGATAATGAATTGAGTTACACCGGTAACTTTTTGAATATGTTATTCAGAATGACCGAACCTAAATATCAGCCCAATGAAGTATTAGAACATGTGCTGGATGTGTTGTTTATTCTCCATGCTGATCATGAGCAAAATTGCAGTGCCAACACCATGCGAAGTGTTGGCAGTTCTTTGCCCGATCCCTATGTGGCGGTAGCTTCAGCAGCCGCGGCACTGTATGGCCCACTGCATGGGGGAGCCAATGAACAGGTGCTGCGCATGTTGAATGAAATCGGCAGTGTGGATAAAGTTCCCGCACACATCAAACGGGTTAAGGCTGGAGAGATACGACTCATGGGATTTGGCCACCGGGTTTATAAAAATTATGACCCACGTGCGCGCATTCTTCGTGACCTGGCGCCGAAGGTTTTTGAAGTCACCGGTAAGAATCCTTTGCTGGATATTGCTCTGGAGCTTGAACGTATAGCGCTGGAAGACGACTACTTTATCTCCCGTCGACTTTATCCCAATGTGGATTTCTACTCGGGCATTATTTATCAGGCCATGGGATTTCCAGTGGAGATGTTTCCTGTGCTGTTTGCTATTCCTCGTACGGTGGGTTGGTTAGCCCAGTGGCAGGAGATGTTAGAAGACCCTGAACAGAAGATCGCCCGACCGCGGCAGGTTTATTCCGGCTATCAAAAGAGAGAATATGTGCCCATTGGAGAAAGATAATATTAAGATACAATTCTGGGACTTGGTGTGCAATTCCAAGTCCCAGAGTAATATTTTATTAATAATACCTTTTAGTCGTTATTAACTTATTCCTAAATCTCCAAAACTCCATTATTCTAACTAATTTTTACCATCGGGAAAAAATCATGAAAGCCCGTCGGGTATTATGGCCTCGGCTTCCATCTCCACCAGAATTTCTGGGGAAATCAGGCGGCTCACTTCCACCATACTGGTGGCTGGTCTAATGGAACCAAAAAATTCACCGTGGGCTTTACCGACTTTTTCCCAGTCATCAATGTTCACCACATAAATACGGGTTCGCACTACGTCCTCCAGTGAGCCACCAACTTTTTTTAAAGCCGATTCGATATTTTTGATGATCTGCACCGTCTGGGCATAGGGATCACCGGTGCCAACAATTTTACCCTCCGGATCGGTAGCGGTGGTTCCAGATACATGTACAAACGGCCCCACCCGTACGGCTCTGGAATACCCCACTATCGGCTCCCATCTCGTCCCCGTGGAAACATATTCTCTTTGCATAACAAATTCCTATCCTGAATAATTCGTAAAAGTTTTAATATTTACTTTCATAACATGTTAAAATTTTAGTAGTTAGGTGTCAGG
>CAZMEG010000026.1:0-15743 GCA_964565205.1 uncultured Cytophagia bacterium | reverse complement strand
GTGTCATTGTCAGAGTTTTAATTGATTGTTTGGGGCATCCATGTATCACTCAGGTTGTTCGGCATGGCCCATTGCCATCAATGGACCTGGAGGCCAGAAGAGCCATAAAAAATCTTAAATGGAGTCCGGCTCGAATAAAAGGTAAACCCATTCGAGTGTGGGTGAATATCCCAGTAGTTTTCCGATTATAAAAAGGCAAAGAGCTTGACTACAAAATACTTAACCAATATTCCATAATTCCATTAAAATTCTAATTTTACGGTTATATCTAATGAAGTATAGAAATTGCCTTCATCTTATTTTTCTTTACTTTAATTTTCTAATCTTCAGTCCATTGGTTGCTCAGAATATTGAAGTAATTATTGACGGTGAAAAAGCCTATCAGACCATTCGTGGCTGGGGTGGAAACACGTATAGCTGGGTTTTACAGGGCTGGAATGGCTGGACCAATCCGGCGGTGTATGATCTTGCTTTTAAACAACTGGGAACGACTCACGTGCGTATGGTTACCGAGTTCGAACACTGGGAACTTCAAAACGATGATAACGACCCGAACCATTTTAACTGGGACTATTTTGCCTCTCGGTTCAAAGGCAACGATCTTTCCTCACTTTTAGTACAAAGCGATTTTGATATGATGGGCAGAATTGTTCAGGAGTATAAAGATGAACTGATTGTGGGTATCTGGAATGTGCCCAACTGGATGGTTGCTGATTCTACCAAAAAAGACCATCGCCGATTATTGCCGGAAATGTATCCGGAATTTGCCGAATCGGTGGCAGCCTACTTGCTCTGGGCACGAGATCACCGCGGCCTGCATATACCTTATATTATTATTGCCAATGAGCCCGATGGCACACAGCTTGAATATACTCCGCAGGAATTACGTGATTTAATAAAAATAGTTGGGGCGAAATTACAAAAAGAAGGTCTAAAAATTAAAATTGTAGCCCCAGACCTGGCCTCCCCTTATTTTGATCCCGATGCCTGGGTTACGATTTTACTGGAAGACTCGCTGGTGACTTCCTATTTAGGGGCCATCTCCTATCATACTTACTATGTCAGTGGAGGCCCCGATCGCTGGAATGAGCAATTTGAACGCATTGCTCAACTGGCCGCTTCCAGAAACCTGGAGGTATGGTTTACCGAAGTCGGCACCACACCCTGGAATATTCCCAACACCACCTGGTCCTGGGCATTTGATTGTGCCCAGATGTGGTTGAATATTCTCAATCATGGCAATGCCAGTCTGGGCTACCAGTGGGCTCTTCTGGGAAAAGATTATGCCGTCAACCCGGATGCTACCCTGAATCCAATTTATTTTGTACTTCAACAATTTTTCGAGCATATACCGGCCGGAAGTCAAAGAATTGCGGCCCGGTCCAGCCATCCCGACCTCCTGGTGAGCGCTTTTAAACACAAGCACTCTGGGCAGGCACAGGTTGTGATGCTTAACCGCACTCAGGAGGATCAAAATGTTCTGGTCAAATTACAAAATCTGAAGATAACCCATTTTGCTGTTTATCGAACTTCTCAAAATGAAAAACACATTCAACAGCAACAAATGGTTACTAACAAAGCAATGTTTTCGATCACCATTCCTGCCATGTCAATAGTTACTCTGGTGGGCGATTTTAATTCTACAGATTCCAACCCACCGAAAGCTCCTAAAAATGTTTCAGTAAAAAAACAGTGAAAAATTCAAAAAACCTTTGGATTGTTTTTAAAAATTACTTTACTTTGCGTCTTGGTGTTTTTGCGTGAAAAAATATGACCCTTTTTAAAAACAAACAGGAATTTGCCTGGAGTATGTACGACTGGGCGAATTCGGCCTACACGACTACGGTGATGGCGGCATTTTTTCCGGTCTTCTTTAAACAATACTGGAGTCAAGGTGCGGAAGTGACCGAAAGCACCGCCATGCTGGGCATGGCCAATTCCCTGGCTGGCCTCTTAGTAGCTATCATGGCCCCTATTCTCGGTTCTATTGCAGATTGTGCAGGGAGCAAGAAAAAATTTTTGATCTTTTTTGCCTATTTAGGGGTACTCTCTACCATGTCTCTGGTTTTTATTCATCAGGGGGCCTGGTTTATGGCTGCTTTAATTTATGTACTGGGAACCATAGGTTTTTCTGGATCCAATATTTTTTATGACGCCCTGTTACCATCTGTGGCAGGTAAAGACCGCATCGATTATGTCTCAGCACTGGGTTATGCCATGGGCTATCTGGGCGGCGGCATCCTTCTCGCCCTTAATGTATGGATGACCTTGAGCCCCAGAACTTTCGGTCTCGATGATTCCAGCGCTGCGGTAAAGCTATCCTTTTTAACGGTGGCTATCTGGTGGGGTATCTTTACCATTCCCGTTATATTAATAGTTCGCGAGCCTGATCCTTCTCAATCTCGAATTCAAACAAGCGCAGTAAAAGCTGGCTTTCAACAACTGGCCCGAACTTTCCGGAAAGTTCGACATTTAAGAACTGTCTTCACTTTTTTGCTGGCTTACTGGCTGTATATTGATGGTGTGGATACCATTGTCCGGATGGCGGTGGATTATGGCCTTTCCATTGGCTTTGAATCTAATGACCTAATTGTGGCGCTTCTGATCACTCAGTTTGTTGGTTTTCCCAGTGCCATTATGTTTGGACGATTGGGGGAAAAAATTGGTCCCAAGCGGGCTATCTTCATCGCCATTGGTGTTTATCTGGGTATTGTAGTCTGGGGCATGGTAATGACCAACAAAATGGAATTCTATGGATTGGCTTTTACCGTAGGCCTGGTTCAGGGGGGTATTCAGGCACTTAGCCGATCTTTTTATGCTCGAATCATACCACACGATCAGACGGCTGAATTTTATGGCTTTTATAATCTTTTAGGCAAATTTGCCGTAATTCTGGGGCCTGTTCTCATCGGATTCACAGGGCTCATTTTTGGAAATCCCAGGGCTGGAATCGCTTCCATCGCAATTCTATTTATTCTCGGTGGCTATCTACTTTACATTACCGATGAACAAAAAGGGGCCGAGGAAGTAAAGTATTTGAAGCTTAATTCAATATTGAACCATTAAAATGGTTAAAGAACGTCGGATTACCAGAAAATAGGGGATTGTTTTGTGCTGCTTAATCCGATAATTTTTCAAATTTGTATTCTAATTTACACAAAAACCAAAACGAGCCATGAAACTCCTCATCGAGCAACTCATTATCAAATTACCGTTCAAACAACCTATCAATTCGTGTTTTAATTTGCACAAAGCCAAAGATACAAATCATGGATCACTTAATCGTCCAATCCATCATCAACTCCCAATTCTAAAATAACCGGAGCCATGATTTTAGCGTTTCAATAAAGCCTTCCGTAATTGAAACTTAAAACTCATTAACTTTATTACTTGATTCTTGTCTGCAATTTTAATAATTTTAAAAGTCTGTGATACAAAATAAAAAACAGGAGTCTTCACGATGAAATTTGCACAAAGAATGGATCGTCTGGGGACAGAGACAGCATTTGAGGTTTTAGCACGTGCCAGAGCCCTGGAGGCTCAGGGGAGAGAGGTCATTCATTTTGAAATTGGTGAGCCCGATTTTGCTACGCCAAAGTTTATCGTGGATGCAGGAATAGCGGCTTTGCGGGAGGGCCAAACCCATTACTCTCCAGCGGCAGGAATTTTACCCCTGCGAGAAGCCATTGTAGAGGATGTGGCCCGACGTCGTGGTGTTCGGCCGGAAGTAAAAAATGTAGTAGTAACTCCCGGCGCCAAGCCCATTCTTTTCTTTGCCATTCTTGCCTGCATAGAATCAGGTGATGAAGTTATTTACCCAAATCCTGGTTTTCCCATTTACGAATCGGTGATAAATTTTGCTGGAGGCACACCGGTACCTCTGCCTTTACGTGAAGAAAATGATTTCCGTTTCGATCCGGATGAATTTCGTTCGCTGGTAACCGATAAAACCAGGATGATTATTCTTAATACACCCCAGAACCCCACAGGAGGTATTTTAACCAGACAGGATATTGAAACGGTGGCCGAAGTCGCACGGGAACGACAAATCTGGGTGCTCAGTGACGAGGTTTACAAAAATATCATTTATGAGGGTACCCACCAGAGTATTTATGCACTTCCGGAAATGCAAGACCTGACCATCCTGTTAGATGGTTTTTCCAAGACCTATGCCATGACCGGCTGGCGGTTAGGATTTGGGGTGATGCAAGAAGACCTGGCGCAAAAGGTAGAGCGTCTGATGATTAATTGTAATTCTTGCACCGCAACCTTTACCCAGTACGCTGGCATTGCTGCTTTAAAGGGACCCACTAAAGAAGTGGATGCCATGGTGGCTGAATTTAAGCGACGCCGAGATGTCATGGTAAACGGACTCAATGATATCCCTGGAATTCAGTGTAAGTTACCGCAGGGGGCTTTTTATGCTTTTCCAAATGTAAAACAGATTAATTTAAGTTCTAAGAAATTAGCAACCTATTTGCTGGAAGAAGCCGGCGTCGCAGTGCTTTCAGGTACAGCCTTTGGTGACTATGGGGATGGGTACCTGCGTTTTTCGTATGCCAACTCCATCGAGAATATTCAGTTAGGGCTGGAACGGATTAAACAGGCGCTGGAGAAAATTTAGCAAACTGGCGCCTGAAGAATGTAACGTACTGGAGTGATGAAGCATTGTTTACTTTCAAACTCCGTATGAGTAAACAAATAATTTTGCTCGCGAATTGTAAGGAACATTTTATGAATAATTCAGAAAATAAGGGGTAAGCTTTGGAACCTAAAAAGACTCCGCTTTATGAAGTACATCGACGACTGGGCGCGCGGATGGTTGAATTCGCCGGGTTTTTGATGCCCATCCAGTACAAAGGCATCATCGAGGAGCATAAAAAAGTACGTACCTCGGTGGGCATTTTCGATGTGTCGCACATGGGTGAATTCATCGTAACCGGCGATCAGGCCTTGGATTTTTTGCAAAAGATGACCCTGAATGATGCCAGCAAACTGGTGGATTTCAAAGCTCAATATACGGGCATGTGCTATGATCATGGCGGGATGGTGGATGATTGCATCCTGTACCGTTTCCCTGACCACTATATGTTCATTGTCAATGCCTCCAACATTGAAAAAGATTTTAACTGGCTTCAGAAACACCTTAATGGCAGCGCACAACTGGAAAACATCAGCGATGATTTCGCACTCATGGCCGTGCAGGGAAGAAATGCCCAGTCTACGTTGCAGAAGCTAACCAACAAGGAACTGTCAGAGGTAAAATTTTACTGGTTTACCGAGGGAGACCTGGCCGGGGTATCGGCTTTTATTTCTCGCACAGGTTATACCGGGGAAGATGGTTTTGAAGTTGGGGTTAAAGCCGGAGATGCGGTAAAGGTTTGGGAGGCTATTCTCGAAGCCGGTAAAGAATTCGAGATCGAACCTATTGGCTTAGGGGCACGGGATACTCTACGCATCGAAATGAAATATTGTCTGTACGGCAACGATATCGATGAAACCACCAATCCTCTGGAAGCAGGACTGGGCTGGATCACCAAGTTTGATAAGGGTGATTTTATCGGACGTGAAGCTTTATTAAAGGTGAAAGAGGAGGGTGTGAAACGCAAACTGGTAGGTTTTGAGTTGCTGGAACGGGGCATCCCTCGGCACGGCTACAAAATTCTCAAAGATGATGAGGAAATTGGAGTGGTAACCAGTGGAGCCTTTTCTCCCATGCTGGAAAAAGGTATTGGCATCGGTTACATTAAAGTACCATATCATGAAGTAGGCACTTCTATTTCAGTGGATATCCGTGGCAAACAGGTTACAGCCCGGGTAGTTAAAACACCATTTTATCAACGTCCCTATTAAAACATGAATGTAAAAGAGATTGACTGGTCCCTGTATGCTATTATTGACAAAGCTTTTATTGGGGAAAGGGATCTTGAAACTTTGACCGAAGAAATCATTGCCGGTGGGGCTGGTATTATTCAGTACCGAAACAAAATTTCCTCTGCCGGTGAATTTTATGAAGAGGCCCTGAAAATCAGGCAGGTGACAAAACGCCATGCAATCCCTTTGATCATCAACGATCGAGTGGACATTGCCATGGCTGTGGAGGCTGAGGGGGTGCATCTGGGACAAAAAGATTTACCATGGTCGGTGGCAAAGAGAATTTCTTCAGGGAACCTGATCATCGGTGCCTCGGTTCACAATTTAAACGAATTTCATCGGGCTATGGAAGCACCGGTGGATTATTTAGGTGTGGGTACCATTTATCCCACTTTCAGTAAAAGTGAGGGAATTGAAATCGCCGGGGTACAAATTATTCACCAGTTACGGCCCAGAACCCATCTGCCAATAGTAGCCATAGGGGGCATAAACCTGGATAATCTGGAGCCTGTAATTCAGGCCGGTGCTGATGGTGTCGCGGTTATTTCAGCCCTGCTCACTGCTGAGGATGTACAGGCGCGTGCGCGAGCATTTATACAAAAAATTAAAAGTGTAAAAGTCCAGATTGTAAAATCATGAATACCCGCAAGAAAAATCTTCGGGTGTCCCGGCAAGAAGAAATTCTGGGAATTTTGCTCATCACATTGGGCCTGCTGGTGTTAATCAGCCTCATCGGTTATAATCCTGACGAACAACCTGGCAATATCCACATCGGGCATATCGACAACCCTCTGGGCATTGCCGGAGTGTACATTTCCTACTATCTCATCCAGTTTGTCATCGGCTTTCCATCCATTGTTTTTCCGTTTATTGTGATTCTTTGGGGCTGGACGCTTTTTCGAGGTAAAGATGCACTCGCTACCCTGCGCTGGACCGGCTACCTTCTGGTTTTTGCACTTTATACTTCTATAATACTGGCCATTCCGGGAATGATGTCCAAACAAATAGGTTTCACTTATTCAGGTCTGGTCGGTGGTCTCATAGCGCAGACCCTTTATACTTATCTGGGTATTGCCGGTACCATCATCCTGCTGCTGAGTTTAATTATGGTTACAGTAATCGGGGCGACAAATTTCAGTTTTGCCGCCATTGTGGCCGAAATTGTGGAACTGGTTTCCAATCTCGCAAGCGGAACGGTACAATTACTGCGCAAAATCAATCAGAAATTCAAAAAAAAGAAAAAAGAAAAACCCAGACCTCGTATTACCTTTGATGAAGAAGTTGTTGAAGAAGAAGTAGATGAAAACCAGGAGCCCGGGGAAGAGGAGGAGCTGGAATCTCCTCTGGAAATCACGCTTAAGCCGCCAGTAATTCGAGCTGCAACCGAGGATCTGGCCGCTGCCAGTATGGAAGACGATCTTTCTCCTGGTAGTAAGCCTGTACAGGAGCATCCTAAAATCTCGCCTGAATTGCTGGCAAAATACCAGTTACCTCCCATAGACCTGCTGAAAAGACCCAAAGAGATCCGGGACGAGATGAGCGAAAATGAACTGTTAACGAATGCGCAGGTTCTGGAAAAATGTTTGCTGGATTTTGGCGTTCAGGGTAAAGTGGTGGAAATAAATCCCGGCCCCGTAATCACCCGTTATGAAGTGGAACCTGCGCCGGGAGTTAAGGTAAGTCGCATCACCTCCCTTTCCGATGATTTAGCCCTGGCCATGCGTGCCAAGAGCATCCGTATTGTGGCGCCCATTCCCGGTAAGGGTGCCGTGGGCATTGAAATTCCCAACAAAAAGCCCTCGATTGTTTATTTGAGAGAAGTGATTGAAACCCCCCAATTTCAAAATTCTGAATCTCCGCTGACCCTGGCACTGGGCAAAACGATTTCGGGCGAACCGTTTGTGACAAGGCTCGATCAAATGCCCCATTTGCTGGTGGCGGGTGCTACCGGATCTGGAAAGAGTGTCTGTTTGAATACCATCATTGCCAGCATCCTGTACAAGGCGCGTCCTAACGAAGTGCAGTTCGTCATGATCGATCCCAAACGCCTGGAACTTTCGGTGTACAACAACCTGCGCAGTTATCATTTGACCTACCAGGAAAACCTGGATGAAGAAGTGGTGACCTCCCCGCAAAATGCTATCTCTGTTTTGAAGAGTATAGAAGCGGAGATGGAACATCGCTATGAAATTCTGGCCCGGGCGGGAGTTCGCAATATAGTGGATTACAACCAGAAACTGGCGAAAGGGTTATTGAAAAACGTAGATGGCGAGGAAACTTTTGAGCCCCTTCACTATCTGATTTTGATCATAGACGAGCTGGCCGATCTCATGCTCATTGCAGCCCGCGAGGTGGAAGAACCCATCGCCCGACTGACCCAGATGTCTCGCGCCGTTGGAATTCACCTGATCGTTGCCACGCAACGCCCTTCGGTGGACATTATCACCGGGGTCATTAAGGCTAATTTCCCGGCACGCATTGCTTTCCAGGTGGCTTCTAAAACCGATTCCCGTACCATTCTCGATATGAACGGGGCGGAGAAATTGCTGGGGCGTGGCGACATGTTATTTCTGCCTCCGGGCAGCGGGCAGCCTATCCGCATTCACGGCACCTATATTTCATCCGACGAGATCGAAGCCATCATTTCTCATATACGCAAGCAACCGAAATTTCCTAAACGATTGCTTCCAAGAGAAAAGGAAGCCATCAGCGATGCGGATTACGACCCGCTCACTGGCTCCCGGGATCCGCTTTTCAATGAAGCGCTTAAACTGGTAGTGCGCCATCAGCAGGGATCCATTTCATTGCTCCAGCGGCGACTTAAAATTGGCTATGCGCGTGCCGCTCGCCTCATCGATCAACTGGAAGCCGCCGGCGTGGTAGGCGCCTTCGACGGCAGCAAAGCCCGCGAAGTCCTTATTGATGAACAACAACTGGAATCTATGGGAATTCGTTAACAGGAACTCTGGAGGTATCTCTTGAAAAGAAAATTTTTCCTATTGCTGACTATCTGCATTCTCAGTAATTCGCTTTACGCCATTAATGCTAAACAAATAGTCAAAAAAGTTAAACAAAAATACGAAACTTTAAAAAGTTTGAAAGCACATTTTAAACAGGAATATAAATGGGCGCTGGCTGGTGAAACCCAGACGGTGGAAGGGGTCTTGCTGTTAAAAGCTGGCAATAAATATCGAATTGAAACCGACACACAAATCATCGTCACCGATGGGAATATTGTATGGACTTATTCCAAACATAACAACCAGGTAATCATCGATTATTTAACCCACTCCTCAGAAAATCCTCTACCAAAAGATTTGCTTTTTAAATATTCAGAAGAATTTGTACCCCATTTTGTAAAGGAAGAAAAAATCGACGGCAAAAAAGTTTATCTGTTAAATCTGGTACCAAAAGACAAAGAAGCCTTTATCGTTGGCATGAAAATATGGGTGGATGCAGAAAGCTGGTTGACTGTCAAAATCCAGCAGACCGATTTAAACGATAATGTCAATACCTATATAATCAGCAAGATAGAAGAAAATATTGACCTGCCGGACAGGCTTTTTACTTTCCAGATCCCCCCTGATGCTGAAGTAGTGGACATGCGTTAATCCTATGATTAAGAATAAAAAAATCATCATTTTCGGTGTTTCAGGGCGTGTTGGCTTTGATCTGGCCCGGAAACTGGTGAAACATAATAAAGTCTTTGGTGTAGCGCGCTTCAGGGATAAACAAAAACATGAACAATTGAAACAAATGGGAGTACAGACAATTCCATTTGATGTCACCAGCGAGGCCTTGCAAAAAATTCAGGTGGATTGTGATTACGTGATCAATGAAGTAGCTTTCATGCACGGGGCTGAAGAAGACCCACAGCAAGCCTATCAGACAAATGCCTATTTTGTAGCTCGACTGATGGAAACATTTGCCAGCGTAAAAGGGATTGTACATGCATCAACAGGAAATGTCTATGGTTTGCCTGGAAACCCGGTTACTGAGGAGACACCTGAAGCTCCGGTAGGTGTGTATGCACTTTCCCGATTTGTTGGGGAACAATTCATCAAATATTATTCCAGCAAAAACAGAACACCGGTCTCAATTCTGCGCTATTTCTATGGTAATGATGAACGGTATGGAGTGATCTATAAACTGGCAAAGCTGATTCTTGCCGGCAAAGAAATCCCTGTGCATTTTGGTTCAATGATTAACTGCATAGCCCACGAAGACCTGGTAGATTTTACCATCGCATCATTACAGCATTGTCAGATACCCCCACTCATTATGAACATTACCAGTCCTGAACCCATAGAAGTCAAAGAACTGGTGATTCGAATAGCCAAGGCGCTTGGAGTAGAACACTTGAATTTCAAAGAAAACCATCAGCGTAACCAGATGACTCTGGCAGCTTACACACCCATACAGAATAAATTGTTGGGTCGACCCAAAGTAGGGCTGGAGGCTATGGTACATCGTATTGCCAGGGCGGTCCTTAAGGAAAATCAACAAAAATCAAATTAATTATGCAGGTTGTTTTAACAGACCCTTCAAGAGCCAATCTGGTTGATTATTTTATCCGGGAAATTTTACAAACAAATCTACAAAACCCTCAAAAACGCAGAATAGCTGAAAAAATTAAAGGCATTTATCTATTTCAGGCAAGTGGTATGACTTCTATGGTCAATTTCAACGGGGAAATCATTGAAATTGGCCGACAGTCAAATGGAAAAATTCGAGCCAAGGTGCGTGGGGAGCTTAACACTTTACTCGAGATTATTCTGGGTGCTAATTATATCTGGCTTTTTTTAAAAGGGAAAATACGAATAAATGGCAATTTAATAAAATTACTAAATTTGTTAAAATTACTTAGAATGTGAACCGAAACATGGCACTGAAACCTTTACAAAAATTGCGTGCACGAACAGATTATCTCGCCCGATTACGAGAAATACTCGGTACTGAGCGAGTTTTTGATGACCAGATCACACGCAGCCAGTACGCTGATGATTGGACAGAAATTCCGGGACATCTGCCTGATATCGTGGTTAAGGCTACCACTGTGGAAGAAATTCAGCAGATTCTGCGCATTGCCAATCAGGCCCGGATACCGGTGGTACCGCGGGTAGCCAATACCAACATCGGTGGCCTGGCTATTCCCGAACAGGGGGGCATCGTGGTGGATTTAACCGAAATGAATCGCATCCTTGAAGTAAATGAATCTGATATGTATGCCCTTATTGAACCGGGAGTTACCTGGGGAGACATGAAGCGGCACCTGGCAGAACATTACCCCCATTTACGCTTCGGCTATTCTCTTTCACCACCTGATACATCCATCCTGGCCAATTGTCTGATGGATGGTCTGACCAATCTTTCTCTGAAACATGACACCACCAGCCACTGGATCAATGGCCTGGAAGTGGTATTGCCGAATGGAGAAGTGATGCGCACCGGAATTGGAGCGGTAAGTCCCTACTGGTGTACCCGAGCACCCATGCCGGACCTGAGCGGTCTGTTTATTAATTTTCATGGTACCACGGGCATTGTCACCAAGGTAGCCGTGCAACTCTGGCCCAATCATCCTTTTAGAAAACGTGTCTTTGTATTAGCCTATGAGACGGACGCCATGTATGATTTCATCCAGCAACTGATCCGGGCGGAAATTTGTGACGATATCGGTGGACTTTCCTGGCCGGTGGGTAAGATGCTGTTTGGTGACAAAAACCCCCTGTACCGTGACCCCACCGAGCCCGAACAATTTCTTTACCTGGATATTTCAGCCGAGTATGAAGAGATTTTCCAGTACAAGTGGAAGCTCATTCAGCATCTAATTACTGAGCAGCAAAAACAGGGAGTTCGCCTGGAATCTCCAATCGATGTGGCAAAATTAGTGAAAATTGCTCCCCGCTTTGAAAAATTTGCCGATTTCCCCACCGAACTGGATTTTCTGCTGGAACAGGGCGGTCTCACCTGGATCGGCACCTTTGGACCCATTTCACAATGGAAAGAAGGTGTGAAGCGGGGCATGCGTTTGATGGAAGAACGGGGTTTCCCACCCATTGTGGTTACCCGACCCATGCGTAGCGGCCATTTTGGTGTGTTGCGCTTCATAGCTGTTTTCGATAAAAATGATAACCAACGCGTGGAAGAGGTGCGCCAGCTTAATGAGGCCCTGTCAGACCTGGTAATTGAGCTTGGATTTTTTCCTTACAAGACGCCTCCCTGGGTAATTCGACGCCATAAAGATAAAATTGATCCGGGCTTTCTCAAATGGCTTGGTAAAATTCGCCAGCTTCTGGACCCCAATGGTATCATGAACCCGGGCAAATGGTCGGTGTAGCTTTGTCTGTCTGTTCTAATAAAATATATTCTGTTCAGGAACAGGAAAATCTGCCAACGATTTTTACTTATTTTACAAAAGAATCTGCATTACCATGGATACCTCTGGGGAAATTTCCCACGCCGGTGCACCGTTTGAGAAATCTGGAAAAAGAGCTGGAATTAAAGAGCCTGTGGATCAAGCGTGATGATCTGAGTGGAGAGCTTTATGGAGGCAATAAAGTAAGAACTCTGGAGTTCAGTCTGGCGGATGCTCTACGGAAAAATGCAAAGGTTGTGTTTACCTATAGTGCGCTTGGCTCTAACTGGCCCCTGGCCTGTACGGTTTATACTCGACTGGTAGGTTTATCTACCTGGGTATTTTTCTTTCCCCGACCTCTGGATGAAGTAAAAAAGCAAAATCTTGATTGGATTTACAGGCTGGCCTGTCGGGTGATGGAAAGTCGCTCAATATTCACATTCCTATGGAATCTTTATTATAAAAAAAGGACCACACAACGAGAAAAGAATGTTTATCTGATGCCACCGGGGGGAACTTCTCCGCTTACCACTCTGGGTCATATAAATGCCGTTCTGGAACTCAAAGAGCAACAGTCTCGGGAGAGCTTCCCCATACCCGATGTGATAGTCTGTCCTCTGGGCAGCGGTGGAACAGCCGCCGGTTTGTCTATCGGCTTGCAGTTGATCGGATGGCCCACTCAAGTACTGGCCGTTCGGGTGGTGGATTGGTTGGTAGGAAATTTCTGGAATTTACAATATTTGATTCGGAGAACTTTTAAATTTTTTGAAGAAAATAGCGGAATAACCTTTTCATGGGAAAAAAATGTGAGGATTCTGCATAATTATTGTGGTCCAGGTTACAGTCATCCTACCGAACTATGCAAAGAGGCAGTGGCTGTCCTGAAGGAAAAAGAAAATCAAACCATGGATACGACATACACTGGTAAAACTTTTGCGGCTATTTTTGATTTAGCCCAAAAGGGACGATTAAAAGACAAACATGTCCTGTTCTGGCATACTTTAAATTCGAGGAATCTTGAGAATTTGAAGAAGCTAGTGTAATTTTTTTTCTGCACAATTTGTAACAAATGCCGCTTTATCTCTATTGAATATTTGTTGTTAACTCCTAGACCGCAAGCTCAAAGCTCAAGCTGAGGTCTTTGGAAAAGAAGAGAGTTTTACATAGCGGCTCTATCGTATGCGCACGGAACAACGCAGAAAAATACAATGAAGCTGGATATCAATAAAGTTTTCGACCTATTTTTTGTGGGAAGTTGGGGATACCCGTATATTCTATTTTCTCTATGGTTTTTGGTAGCCTGCGCCGGTACCCGCTTGAAATTGCATGAATGGACAGAACTTCCCAAAGAGCATTATACCATTCCACCCTATGCCCACTATTTATCCAGATTTAAAATTGCCCTGGATCCCGGACACGGAGGGATGGCCCATCTGCCTGATTATAAGCGGGGTCCCACGGGAAAACGGGAAGCCATTATGAATCTGAATGTGGCGCGTTTTTTAAAGGAATTTCTACAACTGGCTGGCGCCCAGGTTATTCTGACAAGACAGGGAGATGAATTCGTCTCTTTGCAAGATCGAGTCGAGATTGCCGAAAAAGCTGGATGCGATTTCATAATTTCTCTGCACCATAACTTCAGCAAAAATCCTTCCACTAATTTTGCGGCCGTTTTCTATCATCTTTATCCCGATTATTCCCCTCTAAGCATGGACCTGGCACGTAACATCTATTTTGGTTTGGTGGAGGCTCTACATCTTCCTCAGATATCTATTGAAGGCTTGCTTTCTGACAAATTAATCTACCCGGCAGGTTTTGGTCTATTACGTCGAGCTAAAATCCCTGCCATTCTGGTGGAATCTTCTTTTTATTCCAATCCACGAGAGGAAAAGCGCCTCATGGATTGGCGCTATAACCGTCGGGAAGCTTATGGGATTTTCCTGGGACTTGCAAGGTGGGCCGCGGGTGGCATCCCCCGGGCGGAAAGGGTTGAGCCGCTGAAGATTGCCAGAAATAAACGCCGGAAAATTGTTTATCGTCTATATGATGGCCTGGAAGAACGCGGCGGCAGAACAGCAGGCAAGCTACTCATTTTTGCCCAATCTGTAACCGCCTTGATTGATTCTATGAAGGTCCCGGTTAAGCTAAGTGAAGATCTACGGTATGCGGTTTTTGTTCCTGATTCTGGTCTAAATAATGGCCTGCATTTCACCAGGCTAAATCTTCAAAATTTGTACAAGAATCATAACTTTCCGAAACAGGATACCTTAATTATTGCTTCACCTACTGATTCCATCTATTTCCAAATGATTAGCAAAAAGCTGCCAGCCGATACTCAGGCTGTAATGCCAGTCACCCTCTCTATTTTTGATAAAGATGGGGAGCCTGTCTGGGATGGTACCAGAGTAAAAATCACCGTGGATCAGGGGACCATCCTTGCTGATTCCATTCATCTCAACCAGGGCAAAACCACTATTTACTATCGTGCTCCACAAGATACAGGTACCGCGCATATAAAAGTACAGGCTGATTGGTATACGGATTCTTTACAAATCAATATTGTTCCACGGGGCCAGTTATGGGTACTATCTGGTCAGGTGGTCAACGACTCCACCGGTGCCCCAATTAACGGCGCTTCCATCTTTTTGGATGATTCGCTTTTAACACAAGCAGATGCCAATGGATACTTTTTTATCTTGAAGCCAACTCCTGGAATTCATCAAATTAAAATCCAAACTTTAGGCTATACTTCTAAATTGTTTGAAATCCAGATTGATCCTCTCCACTCTCTTTTTCGTAGCATCTCTTTGCAGCCCAATCTGGGGGGCATATTGCATGGTGAAACTATTATCATAGACCCGGATATTGATACATTAAATACTCAACATTTCAAAAACTCACCAACGTGGCTTCTTGCCAGGGCTCTTTTCGACACTCTCCGCTGGGCAGGAGCCTTGCCTGTTTTACTCTCAGATCCCGCCCATCCTCTTACTTTGCAACAGCGGATTAAAAAAGTTAATGCGTTACCCCAAGGATGGTATTTAAAAATCAAATATGAAACATGGGACCGGGATTCTCTTTTCGTTCAAACCACCATTTATCCTGCGAACCGGGTTGCCGAACAAATTGCCACTGCCATTCTAAAAGCCTATACCGAAATCCCAAAAACACACGGTATTTTATTGCAAAATACCGACGTCCCGGAAGTTACTTTAACCAATAAAACAGCTCTGGAACTGGTTCTCAGGTGTCGTACTCCGGAAATCTGGCAGCGTGATCTAATCAGACTGTTTCGAGCAATTATTGATTTTAAAAGACAGCAAAACCAAAATAGCATTCCAGACTCGATCAAAAATTAGCCCTTGATTTTCTAATGGTAATAGGTTAATATTAAATAATTACAGATAAGGTTAGAATAAACTTCAGTTCATAACATACATGATGGAAAATTATCTCTCAAAAATTTTAGAAAAATTAAAAACTCTTAGGCCTAAAAAAGTTATTTTATTTGGGT
>CAZMEG010000025.1:0-15945 GCA_964565205.1 uncultured Cytophagia bacterium | reverse complement strand
CAGTGAGCTATTGGAACATTTACCGTCTTCTACTTTTAAACAAACGATTAAAGAATTTCAGAGAATTACCCGGGACTATATTTTGATTTCTGTTCCTTATCGTGAAAATTTAAATCTGAGAATATTATTAATGACTCGAAAAATTCTATTTTTAGCTTACTATTTTCCCCCTCTTGGTGGAGGGGGAGCCATACGCCCAGTTAAATTTATTAAGTACCTCTGGCAAAGTAACTGGCATCCGATTGTAATTACATCAAGAACAGAAAACTACTATGCCCTGGATTACACCGGCTTTAACGATTTGCCCAATTCTTTAATTGTTCAAAGAATGCCTGAATTTAATTTAATACCCGTTTATGAATGGTTATACAAATTTCGTCTGGACGGGTTAGCTCATTTTTTGCGCAGACATGAATCTCGTTTTTTACTGCCAGATCGTCAGATGGGGTGGTTTCGATCTGCCTTGAAGGCTGGTTTAGATATCTGTAAAGAGGAAAATATTGACCTAATATTTAGCACGGCACCTCCTTACACCTGCCATTTAATTGCACGTAGCCTCAAACACAGAACCAGTCTGCCCTGGATTGCAGATTTCCGCGATGAATGGTCTGATTACGGTTTCATAAGATGGGGTGGCATAGCTCGATTCTTTCAAAAAAAAATGGAGAAGCAAGTCTTGCAGGTGGCTGACAAGATTACCACCACGACTTCCTGGATTAGTCAAAATTTTCAAGAAAAAATCAAAGCAGCACAAAACAAAATTTACACAATAACCAACGGTTTTGATCCTGAGGATTTCACAAATTTACCCATTGATAGTTTTAATAATAAAAAGCTGGTACTTACTCATGCAGGTTCATTTTACGGGCAACGAACTCCGCGGGAATTTTTACAGGCTCTTAATTCTTTAATCAGATCAAATTTAATAGGGAAGAACGAAATCGAAATCAACTTTTTGGGACCCAAACCTTCAATCAAAGCATTGTCTGAATTTAATCTTCAATTAAGCTCGATTAAATTTTGGGGATACAGGAGTCACAGGCAAGCTTTGCAGCAGTTAAGCCAGTCTACGGCTTTAATTTTAATTCAAAGTGAAGAAGGTTACCGTTGTATTCCCGGAAAGACTTACGAATACCTGGCCCTGGGCAAGCCGATTTTAGCCATTGTTCCAGAATTTAGTGCTGTTAAAAAGTTACTTAAAGAAAAAGACGGCATATATTTTGCCGATATTAATAATATAGAGACCATACGTCAGACACTTTACCGTCTGTATAGGGACTGGAAACGAGGATTGTTAAAGTTAAAAATTCAGCATAGGGGTCTGGAAAATTTTAGTTATCCGCGATTGGTGGAAAGACTCATAAATTTATTCAACGAAGTTTGTGAAGATGACAAACCACAAAGGAATGTGGCACGTGTTATCAAGGGTGTTTAATATTTTAAAATTATTGGTTATTGAAATTAAACAAAAAGGATGGTTCCAGGGTAGTTTAAGATTTGCCGTTTTACGCTCCCATCATCCTGTTATTAGACCAATCTTAAAATCATTACTGGAAAACGATTACCGATTTGAATGGATTATTAATAAACTGGCTTTGCTCTCTAATCGAAATCCTCGACCGGTAAAGGTTTATGCTGAATCTACCAATGCCTGCAACGCTAAATGTATTATGTGTCCCAGAGATGAAATGACTCGAAAAATTGGCATCATGGATTTGAACCTTTTTAAAAAAATAGTGGATCAATGTGTAGACGCAGGAGTGCAGGAATTACGCTTTCATAATTATGGAGAAGTGATGATCGATCCAAATCTGGGCGAAAAAATTAAATATGCAAAAACAGCTGGAATTCCAGTAACGGCCCTGTACACTAACGGCTCTTTGCTGACTGAAAAAATAAGCAACCAGATTCTCGATGCAGGGCTTGACAAGATGTTTGTCAGCATAGATGGCACCGATCGTGAAACTTTTGAACGTATACGATTGCGCCTCAAATACGATGAAGTATCTGGTAATCTAAAAAGATTTTTAGAAATCAGGAAAGCACGTGGTCAAAAAAATCCTTTTACAGAAATTGTGTTGTTGCCTATTTATAGTCAAAATGGTGAAGTGGAAAAATTTAAACAGGCATGGCAGGGACTGGTGGATAATGTTCGAGTGTCTGAGGTACATGATTTTGCCGGCCAGGGTACGGATGAGTATCGTAATAGAAAAACTCCCCAAAAGATCAAACGTATTCCATGTTATATGTTGTGGAGGGATATGTACATACTTTGGAATGGTCAGGTCACTTTGTGCTGTCTTGATTTCGATGGCAAAACGAATTTTGGTTCAATTCAAAAAAGTTCCTTAAAACAACTCTGGTGTGATTCGCCAATTAATTCCGTCCGACGACAGCATTTAAACCGAGAATGGGAAAAGTTGCCTCTCTGTCATAATTGTCATGTGAATGTGTACTGGGATTTTGATTCGAAGCTACAAACTTTAAGATTATGGCTTTAAAACATCATGCAAGTTCACTTCCCCGGGTTGTCCATTCTGTTGATAAATATTTAGGTATTTCCGAAACGTTTATTTACAGCATTATCACCCATCATAAAAATTTTAAACCGATCGTTTTGACCCAGCTTAAACAGAATATGGAACTTTTCCCTTTTGAAAATATTGTTGAAACTTCTTCAATAAAAAAATTTTCCCGTTACTGGCTACTTAATTATCTGGATTATTTCTTTTTTAAAGATGAAGATTACTTTGAACACCGTTCATTCGTGGTGGATTTTCTTAAAAGAAATGGTATTGCAATTATTCATGCTCATTTTGCACCAGAAGGCATTAAAATGCTTTCTTTCCGCCAGAAATTGAATATCCCCCTGATAACTACATTTTATGGCTATGATATGTCTGCATTGCCAAAGGATAAAAAATGGCGAGACCGTTTAAAGCGCTTATATGAGCATGGCGATGCCTTCCTGGTAGAAGGGCCTCACATGGCGCAATGTCTTAAAGAACTTGGCTGCCCACAGGAAAAAATTCATGTGATTCCTATTGGCATTGATGTGGATTCTTACCCAAAAGTCTCAAATCGTCTTGACAGGACTAAACCAATCCGAATACTGTTCTGCGGCCGTTTTGTTGAAAAAAAAGGATTGCCCTATGCTCTGGAAGCTATGGGTGATCTTATTAAAAAATATGAAAATATTCAACTTCGAGTGATAGGGGATGGACCGGAAAGACGCAATATTATAAAATTAATCGACCAATATAAATTAAACAATCATGTGCAATTGCTTGGATTTAAGTCTCATGTTGAGGTTCTTCAGGAACTACAAACAGCACATATCCTTGTGCAGCCCAGCATCACAGCTCAAAATGGTGACAGCGAAGGCGGCGCTCCGGTTATTTTACTTGAAGCTCAGGCCATGGGTATTCCCGTAGTGGCTACCCGGCATGCGGATATTCCAAATGTAGTGCTGGATGGCAAAACCGGTTTACTTGTACCAGAACGTGATGCCTCAGCGCTGGCCGGGGCACTGGAAATGTTAATTAAAGATCCAGATCGAATTAATTTTATGTCACGGCATGGACGAGAGCATATTAAACAGCACCATGACATCCATAAAATTATGGACAGGATCGAAGCATGTTATCAGCGTCTTCTAAGTTAAGAGTACTTTATCTGTTAGCCGATCGTGGACACGATTTGAATTTAGATCAGGGTTATAAGGTACATGTCTGGCAAACCATTGAAAATTTAAAAAAACGCAATCACCAGGTTTTTTTGTTAACCATCAATCAGGCTCGAAATCTGCGCGACTTCCAGAATTACAAAACTTTGCCTCATAGATATTTGCCAATCCTTCATCACTTTTTTCCTTATACTGGATTAATAAATTCCAGTAGAATTTTTTTCAATATACTTCATTTTCATAGAAAATTTCATTTTAATTTAATCCATGAACGTTATGGTTTATATTCACTTGGAGGAATCTGGGCAGCAGAAGTTTTAAAACTGCCTTTAATTCTGGAAGTGAATGCTCCGCTCATTGATGAAAAAATCCTGCTGGGTTATCCTTTAAAAGGTGCACAAAAAGTTATAGCCGAGCTCACGACAAGGTTTGTATTTCGCAAATGCAACCTTATATTAACGGTTTCAAGAATATTAAAAAAGCAGTTAATGCGCAAATGGGATATCCCTGAAAGTAAAATTCGGGTAATTCCCAATGCTACAGACCGTGAGTTTTTTAATCTCAACGGGAAATTTACAAATGGAGACAAATTTATTATCGGTTATGTGGGCACCTTGCAACCCTGGTTTGGTGTCGAAAACTTACTTTATTCACTACCCGTTGTATTGAAGAAAATACCCCAGGCGGAGCTTCATATTGTGGGAGACGGGCTGCAACGCCCTTTGCTGGAAGACCTGGCGAAACGACTTGGCATTGATTCTCATATCAAATTCTTTGGCTATGTTTCTTTTAAAAATATAAAAAATTATCTGGAAACTTTTGATATAGCGGTAGCCCCGTATAGACCTATTGTGACCGGATTTTATGGATCCTCTCTGAAAATATTTGAATACATGGCTGCGGGTAAGCCCATCGTGGCTTCCCAAATTGGGCAGATAGGAGAAATTTTACAACACAAATATACTGCTTTAATGGTTGAACCGGGAGATACCGAAGAACTTGCTCAGGCAATTATTAAATTAGCTCAAAACTCGGGTCTACGAAAGTTTTTAGGTCAGAATGCCCGAAAATTAGCACGAAAAGAATACACCTGGGACAAATATGCGGAAAAATTAGAAAATATGTATTATACAGTTCTTAAGAGTCATGCCCAAAATTAATATTTTAATGGTACTCGACAATTTAACCATTGGTGGTGCCCAGAAAATTGTTTGCGATCTGGCTACGAATCTCGATAAAAATATATTTCATGTTAAAGTATGCACTTTATTTAGCGGTAGGGAAAATTCCCCTGAGATACTGGCTGATTATTTGATCGGCCATGGCATAAAAGTGTTTCAGTTTAACACAGAATCGTGGCGCGATTTCCATACATTTGCAACTTTTAAAAATATTGTTAAACAGGAAAATATTCATCTTATTCATGCTCATATGATACCCGCCGACTTTTGGGGATGTTTACTGGGTAAGATTTCGGCTAAATTACCGACAATATATACTAGACACAATACTTATTATTTGAACGGATTCGTCTCCCGTTTCCAGAATCATGTTTTAAATCATGGGCTTGCCAATAAAATTGTAGCCGTTTCGCAGGCCGTCAAAGAAAATCTGTTGCAGGTCTGGAAAGCTCCTCGTTTTACAGTAAACATTATAGAAAACGGCGTGGATTTAGTAAAATACACACCCAACAATTCAGGAGAAAAAGTGCGTAAAGAATTTGAAATTACACCCGATGAAATTGTGATAGGGAACATAAGCCGCTTTGAGGCAAGAAAGGGTTATGATATATTTTTAAAAATAGCCTTTGAAGCTTCAAAAATAATGCCTGAATTGAAATTTCTCATGATAGGTCATGGTCCACAGGAAGCTTTTTTGCAAGCGGAAATTCGGCGACTGGGGTTAGATAAAGTTGTCCTGCTTTCCAGACCAAGAATGGATATGCCAGAAGTTCTTGCAGCCATGGATATTTTTCTTTTTACACCGTATTGGGGCGAAGGCCTGCCCTGTGTAGTTCTTGAAGCCATGGCCAGTGGAATTCCTGTAGTTGCCTCTAATATAGGCTCAAATCGTGAATTAATCATTCAGGATGAAACCGGATACCTTCCAGACCCCAAAAACTGGCGAATGCAAATCAGTCGATTAAATCCCCGCGCATTTGTCGAAAAAATAATTTTGCTGGCAACAAATGCAACTCTCCGAAAAAAAATGGGTGAGCAAGCACGCCGTTATGTCGAACAAAGATTTAACCTTGAAACTATGATCCAAAAACACCAGGCACTCTATCTGGACCTTATTTAAATTGGAAATCACTGGACAAATTCCATGCAGCTAAAAGTCGCCTATATTCTTGAAGAACCAGCTTCATGGATTTTTACAGAAATCAAAGCCGTGGAAAATACTGGCATCCGGGTTCTAGTTTGTCTTAGCAACTGGAAACGTGAACACGAAGTTAATGATGAATTCTGGCTGGAAAAGGCAAGTTTGATTAAATATCTCATGGCTTTCTGGTTGTTTTTCAAACAGTATAAATTTAATCTGGTTGTTGAGCTTCTCAATACACGCGATAAGATCGGGACCCGTCTGTGCTTGCGAATGCTTTATTTCTCCTACCTGGTTCTGGTCCACAAAATAAACCATATTCATGCGCATTTCGCTGCCACAGCCACCACCATAGCCCTGGGCATGCATAAGTTGACCAATATTCCTTACAGCTTTTCGATTCATGCCTACGATATTTTTAAAAATTGCGTGGATGTGAAAGAATTAAAAAGCAAGATCGCCTCGGCTTCTTTTGTACGAACCGTGTCTCAATTCCATTATGATTATTTACGCTCATTAAATGGATTTTATAATCTACCAAAAATTAAAATAATAAACTATGGGGTGGATGTAGCCCATTTTAAACCAATCACCTTACCGCGATCGAAGAAATATACCATTCTTTCTGCTGGCAATCTGGTTCCCAAAAAGGGATTCCCTGTGTTGTTAGAGGCCTGTGCTGAATTAAGGAAGGTTATGAACAACTGGCATTTAATTATTGTTGGAAACGGTCCCTTACGTGGTGAACTGGAAATGAAAATCAGTCGATTACAATTGAATGATAAAGTTGAATTAATGGGTAAAGTCCCCCATGCTGATTTAAATGTATTTTATAACATGTGTGATGTTTTCGTACTCGCTTGCATCGTGACCGAAGATGGCGATCGGGATGGCATTCCCAATGTTTTAATTGAAGCCATGGCGGCTGGTAAACCGGTGATTTCTACTAATGTGGCTGGAATTCCCGAACTAATTATTGATGGGGAGACGGGTCTCTTGGTTCCTCAAAAGGACCCACAGGCCTTAGCCGAAGCTTTATATTCTTTATTTTTAAATGAGAAATTAGCCCGTAAACTGGCAAAAAAAGGCCGTGAGCATGTACTGAACAATTTCAATATTAATTATACGGCGGAAAAATTAAATTTTTTGTATCGTCAAACATGCTATGAATATAATTGATCTAATGCGAATATTTTATATATGTTATGAAAATTTTGGCATAGAAGGCGCCGCCACTACCCATGTGCGAGAAGTTACGGAGAATTTTAAAGCCATGGGGCATCAGGTTCATATCTTTGCTCCGACCTTTCGCAAGTTTCGTTTTCCAGTAGGTGTGGAGATTACTTACATACCTTTGTTACCTCTCTGGAAATTTAAGGAAGCCGGCTTCTATTTTTGTTTGTGGTTTGTCCTTATATACTTTTGGTTTAAAAAAGGGGTGGATATTGTTTATGTTCGAGAAATGACCCTTAATATTGTCCCTTATCTATTTTCCAGAATATTTAGAAAAAAAATGCTGGTGGAAATTAATGGCACTATAACAGAAGAGCTAAAGTTGGCCGGTTTTTCCCATTTAAAAGTCAAATTAATTGCTCTGTGTAGAAAGATTAATTTAAAACTCTGTGATAAAGTAGTAGCCGTTAGCCCGCAGTTAGGTGAGAAAATTCGCCAGGATTTTCAGATCATGAACGGGAAATTGTCTGTGGTGGAAAATGGCACCAATCCATACATTTTTGCCCCTATGGACAAATATGAAGCTCGACGCCTGCTTGGTCTCAGAGAGAAGGCTTATTACCTCTGTTATGTGGGGCGCTTCTATCCTTATCACGGTCTTGACCAGACGATTTACATATTTAAGCACTTATTGATGTATTTACCCGATAGTTATCTTATGCTTATCGGAAAGGGCTTTGAAATGAACAAGATTAAGCAACTGGCCCGGGAGTTAGGGATTCAAAATAGAGTGCTGTTTTTAGGCCAGAAACTTCAGATCGAAATTCCTAAATATATCTCGGCTGCCGATGCCGGATTATTGTTATTTAAAGGTGGTGGGGGAAAAATTCCGGGCATCTCTCTGAAAGTGTTGGAATATATGGCCTGTTCACGACCTGTGATTGCCGCCCGAGGTGAAGAGTCCGGCGAATTCGTTCAGCGCATGAACGCAGGTATTGTGGTGGATCCGGCTAACCCAAGAAATGCCGCCGCTTATATAGCTGCTCTATTAACCAATGAAACTATCAAGGAAAGGCTGGGCAATCTGGGTCGTAATGCTATATTAAAAAATTACACCTGGAAACACACCGCACAAAGGATTATAAATATTTTCCATGAACTACAAACTTCTTGAGTAACCTTGCATTATTCAGCATCGATAATTATTCCTACTTATCATCGCGAAACTTTGATTAAAACAACTTTAAAACATTTGTATGACAGAATTAAAACAAATGTGGAAATTTTGGTTGTACATCAGAATAAAGATAACCATGAGTTAGCCATCTGGATTCAAGAAAACACCCCGGAAGTTCGATACTTTAATACTAAAAAATGGGGTTTGCCCTGGGCACGGAATTATGGCATAAAACAGTCTACGGGTGATATCATAATCTTTTGTGATGACGATGTACTGGTTCTGGATGGATTCGTTGAAGCCCATCTGAATAATTATGAAAATTCTGAGGTTGGTGGTGTAGTTGGTAGAGTGTTATTGACTGAACCTAACAATAAACAGGGCAGGAAAAAAGTTACAGGAAGAATTAATTTGATTACCGGTAGCATGGTCGATAATTTCCAATCCGAGATAAAACAAACTGTGCAGCAGGGACAGGGTTGTAATTTTTCTTTTCGCAAAGACATTTTAGAACGCACAGGGGGATTTGATGTCCGTTTTGGGGGCAGTGCTTTTCTGGAGGATACCGATATGTGTCTGAACGTGAAGGAAATGGGTCTACAATTAGTTTATGAGCCTAAAGCCACACTGGTGCATTTGAAAGAATCGAAAGGAGGTTGTCGAGTCAAAAATGTAGAAAACTGGTATTACTGGTACGCCCACAATTTTATGCTGCTTTTTTTAAAACATTTTAAAAGAAGATATCTGGGTATCTTTCTTTTATTTAGATTGGCTAATATTGTTTCAGGGACCTTTTTATATAAAAATCCAGGAGTTTTAATATCAGGGATCAAAGGGCTTTTGCAGGGATATAAGGATTTTAAGAATGAATCAGAAGCGAACTGGCTTCCATACAAAGAAAGCGTTGTTTGTGACCAATGATTTTCCACCCGTTGTCAGTGGAATTGCCACATTTTTCGGCGAAATCTGTAGGAGATTGCCTGCTGACAAAATTGTGGTGCTGGCGCCCAAATATCCCGGAGCTCAAGATTATGATAGAAAGAGAAAATATCCGGTTGTTAGAATCTGGTTGCCGTTCCAGAATAATTTTGCAGCCAAAATTATTAAATCGTTTCTAAATCTGATTGGAATTGTAAAATTGATTAAAAAACATAAGGTTGGTAAACTTCATTGTGGTCAACTTCTTGCCAATGGTTTTGCTGGCTGGTTAGTTAAATTGTTCTGGGAAATTCCTTATGTGGTGTATGTTTATGGCTCCGAAACCATTCGCTTCGGTAAATGGCCTTTTCTCGCTAAGCTAATTAAACTTATCATTTCTCAGGCCGAGTATCTTATTGTCAATAGTGAATACACAAAAATGGAATATGTAAAATTTGGCATATCACCCAATAAGATCATCAAAATAACTCCGGGTGTGGATACGCAAAAATTTACACCCGGAAGAAAAAGTAACCACCTCCTGCAAAAATATTCTTTAAATCATGACCCGGTTTTACTTACGGTGGCGCGTCTTGATGAAAGAAAAGGACATCGCCTGGTAATTGAAAGTTTAAAAGAACTTACTCGGAAATGGCCTGATTTAAAATATTTTATCGTAGGAGAAGGTGAACTAAAAACAGAACTGCAAACACTGGTCAAACAATTACAGCTTGAAGATAATGTCGTGTTTACCGGCAGGGTATCGGATGAGGAATTAACCGATTATTACAGGCTTTGCGATATTTTTGTTTTGCCCAATTGTATTGGACAAAATCATCGCTGGCGCCAGGGCGATTATGAAGGATTTGGTATGGTTTTTCTCGAGGCCAGTGCCTGCGGTAAACCGGTCATTGGGGCAATTTCTGGTGGGGTGGATGAGGCTATCCAGGATGGGCATACAGGATATTTAATTCCTGCCAATTCAAAACAGGCGTTAATAAAAACCATTTCACAATTGCTGGAAAATTCACAAATAGCTCAACAATTAGGCGCTAACGGTCACAGGCGCGCTGTGCAGGAATTTGACTGGCACATAATTGTGAAAAAACTTGAACCTATTTTGGTCTAAAATTTACTATGCTGAGCAAATTAACTTTTAAAACCGAGGATCATGGATTAAATGGCTTTCTCACTAAAAAAATTAGAGAAGAAGCCGTTCAATTAATTGCTGATCAGCCGGGTAATTTGCTGGACCTTTGCTGTGGTAATGGCATCTTTCTTAGTTTAATCACCAACCATCACAATTTAAAATTATTTGGCCTGGATCGCTCAAAAGAATTACTGGCTGAAGCTCAGTTTCAAAAATACTCTGGAATTAAAAATGCTTCGCTGATTTTAGGAGATGCCAGAACGCTTCCATTTAAACCAAATTATTTTCATAAAATTGTCTGTTTAAATACCCTGTTAAATTTGCAATTAAATGAAGACTTTAAACAAATCCTGCTGGAAATAGCCAAAATAAGCGCACCTGGAGCCCATCTTATTTTTGATGTGCGAAATAAAAATAACTTGTTTATACGGACGAAATACTGGCTTCACCAGCGTTCCAGTAATTTTCTTACGAACGCCTACGGAATGGATGAAATCAATCAGGTTTTAACGGCCTGCGGTTTTAAAATTCATCAAATCAAGCCCGTGGGATGGTTACATTTTGCTTATTTAATTGATGCCATAAAAATTTAAGAAGAGGTCATTATGCAAATGCGTTATCCCTCCGCTGGTACGCCGATTAAATGGAAGGATATTTTCCATGGTTTTCAAGCCACCATTGGTTTACAAAACAAATTCTCAGAAGTTCTGTCCAAATATCTGGGAATGCCCTATTGCTTTATGGTTAATTCCGGTACAACTGCGTTTTATATCATATTAAAAACGCTCAGCCAGCTTCAAGAAAGAACGGAGGTGGTTTTGCCAGCTTATACGGCCCCTTCACTGATACTGCCGATCAAAAAAGCTGGCCTTGAGGCCGTGTTATGTGATGTAGAATGTGACACCTTTATGTTTGATTACCGGCAGCTTGAAAAAGTGATCAATAAAAATACCCTGTGTGTTGTTCCTGTGCACAGCTTTGGTCTGGCCTGTGATATTCCCAGGGTTTTTGAAATAGTCAAAGATTCGGGCGCTTTAATTATTGAAGATGTAGCCTCGGCACTTGGGACTCGATTTTACGGCTACCCCCTGGGAAGCCTGGGAGATATTAACTTTTTTAGTTTTAATCGTGGTAAAAACCTATCTACCGGTACCGGTGGTGCCATTACAACACGCTGGCCTAAATATGCTGAATTAATAACGCTGGAACTTAAAAATCTGTCAGTAACACTGTCTAATATTTTTTTAAACATGCTAAAAGTCCTGGCATTAAGTTTTGCTGTCAAACCCACCATTTATTCCATTTTTTATGATTTCATCAGCAGATTCAAGTATACTCAATTACACACGGATTTTGAAATGGCCAGGTATACCCGTTTCCAGTGTGGAGTGGGCGTCTCTTTATTCAGACGAATCGAGGAAATTAATGAAAAACGCTATGAAAATGGCATGTTGTTGTATAAACAGTTGCAAAACCTGCGTGGAATAATCTTACCACGAATCTTACCACGAAGTTATACGGTCTTTAATCAATTTCCTGTTCTCATTGAAGATGCTGAAAAAAGAGCCCACCTGCAAAGAAGACTCATGGAAGCTGGTATTGAAGCCACACTTCTTTATCCTGAGCCAATTCATGCAATTTACCGGGTCAAGAACAGCAAAGCAGACGAAGATGCTTTCCCTCAGGCTACCTTTATTTCAAAGCATTTGCTTTTAATCCCAACCCACCCCATGATGCCTGAGCGGCTTTTGCAAACCGCCGTTGCAATTTTTCAGGAAGAATTTACACGAGTGGGCACTTTCGTTACCGTTAGCGAGAATCCTATAGCATCCCATGTTGCCGTTTAGAAATTTACACCGAAACATACAAAAATTCATTTTGCAGCCGCATTATGCTCTACAGGCGTTCAGTAGGCGCTTTCGAGGTTACCTGGCATATTTATTTTTGGATGGCTACAGCACCTATCCAGAAACAATTTCTTTATTTTTAAACTATCGTTGCAATTTGCGGTGTCCCATGTGTGGGCAGTGGGGAGACAGCGGAGCTTTTAAAGATTTTTCTCCTGAGCTATTGCGCCAGGACTTACCGGTGGAATTAGTGCGGAAAATCATAACCGAAGTTAAGGATTTCAAACCAGCCATCACCCTTTTTGGCGGCGAACCCATGATGCATAAAGGCTGGATAGAAATCCTTAAAATTATAAAAGAAGCCAGACTCCGCTGTAATATCGTAACCAATGGTACCTTGATTCAGCGGTATCTCGAACCCATTTTAGACCTTCAATTAGATGAAATCATATTCTCCCTGGATGGACCGCGTGAAATTCATGATCAAATGCGCGGCAAAAAGGGCACGTTTGATCGAGCTATCCAGGGTTTTGAACTATTGCAGGAAAGGAAAAAACAAAAGCATTTAACCAGACCCGCGGTTAATATTAATTGTACGATTTTTGAGCTTAATTACAAACGTTTGCCAGAAGTGGTGCAGATTGCCGAGCATATTGGTGCCTCATCCATTACTTTTCATCATCTGCTTTTCATGAATAAAAAGATGGTGGAAGAGCACAATAAAATTTTTCATCGTAACTTTGAGCATCGATGCCATGAATGGTTCGGTTTCGTTCGTGAAAGCCTCCCAAAAATTGATGTAAAGGAATTAATCAGGCAATTAAGAGCGCTGCACCATCGACCCAGTAAGGTCAAAATTAATGTGTATCCAAATTTTACTGATGAGGAAATTGTTGAGTTTTATAACCAATTTGAATTTACTCCCAGAAGTTATCCCAATCGTTGTTTAAGCTTATGGATGGCAGCCTACATATTTCCAAATGGCGATGTTAGACCTTATCATAGTATGGATTACACCCTGGGAAATGTTGCAGAAAAATCCTTCAAAGAAATCTGGAATGATGAAAGGTATCTCAACTACCGCAGATTTGTAAAAAAAATCCGAAGATTCCCGGTCTGTTCCAAAGGCTGCACAGAATTTTACCGATATTAGACTAAATGCTTAGAATTGCCCTTATCATCACCCGGCTGGATCGTGGTGGCTCAGCCGAGGCCGTGCTTAATTTAGCTGAGGGTTTAAATAATCGGGGTCATCAAGTCTATTTAATTTATGGTAAGACCACGAAGCCTCAGCAGAATTTGCAGGAATTTGTTGCCAGAACAGGGGTAGGGCTGAGTTATGTGTCTTTTTTACAAAGGGAGATTAATCTTTTTAAAGATTTAATTGCCTGGTGGAGTCTGATCAAGCTATTAAAACAATTCAAACCGGATATTGTGCATACGCATTCTTCCAAAGCCGGGATTTTGGGACGATTGGCAGCTTATTTATTAAACGTACCGGTGATTATTCATTCGCCCCATGGCCACGTTTTCTATGGATACTTCAAAGGGGCGAAAAATCATATTTTCATTTTGCTTGAAAGGTGGGTAGCTCATTTCACAACCCGCCTCGTTACCCTTACCCGAAGAGGTAAAGAAGAGCATTTGCAATTTAAGATTGCACCACCAGGGAAATTTACCGTCATACCTTGTGGGATTTCTATTCCAGAATTTCAAAATCACCAGAAAAACGGCCTTTTTAGAAAACAACTCGGATTTACCTCAAAAGATTTTGTCATTGGCTGGATAGGTCGTCTGGTACCTATTAAGGGGTGTGAGCACTTCATTAAAGCCTGTGCTCAGGTCAAAAAAGTTTATCCCAACACTAAATTTTTAATTGTAGGAGATGGGGAATTACGGACTTCTCTGGAAAATTTAAGCAAACAATTAGGTTTGACCTCCTGTTTGAAGTTTACCGGCATGCGTCAGGATATTCCTGACATCCTCGCCTCTCTGGATCTTTTTGTACATACATCCCTTAATGAAGGTCTGGGTCGGGTGATTCTGGAAGCTATGGCAGCGGAGGTCCCGGTTATTGCCACGCAGGTCGGGGGGGTGCCCGATATTGTTCGTGACCGCCAAACTGGCTTTCTTGTACCACCCGGCAATCCTGCTGCATTGACACGCACCATATGTTTGGTTATGCAAAACCGTTTTACAAAAAAAATTACACAAAGAGCGAAAAGTTTGGTTCAAAGTTATTCAACTGAAAAAATGGTGGGAAGATTTGAAAGGCTATATCAACAGGAAATTAGCAGGGTTAAGCTACATTAATGTGATATTGTTGTTCTTATTTTTTACAACTTCTGAATCCTTATCTCAGGAAAAATACAGAGCTTTTAAAGTAGCTATCCATCTCAGTAGCACAGTTTCCGGTGATCGCTATTCTCTTGAAGAACTGGCAAAGATTCTTGAGGAGAATAACATCGATGTGGCCGTTATCACCGATCATTTCCATGTGGAAGTCGAATATGGGCTCTTTCCGTTACGCAAAATTATTCGTAAGAGAGTAAGCAAACCATCCATTTATCAATTTGGTATTAAAAATTATTTACAGAGAATTAAGGACATTAATGAAACAAGTCGTGTATTACTCATACCCGGAGCAGAAGTCTCTCCTTTTTATTTCTGGGATGGCCATTTAATTTCTAAAAATCTTGTATTAAAAAACTGGCATCGCCACATTTTAGTGTTTGGTTTATTTGATGAAAAAGATTACAAATCCTTACCTACTGTTTCTAATAATATCCCTAAATATTTTAAAATTACAAATCTTGGTAATTTATTATATTTCATATTGTTTATTCTCGGGGGCGTGTTATTTAAAAAGCCTGCCTATCGAAAAATTCGTTTTAACCGGCAAACCTATTTGTTAAAAACCAACAAATATAAATTTACTGGAATTGCGATCATGCTATTTGCCGGTTTGTTTTTAATCAACAATTTTCCTTACTTCACACCACTTTATGACCCCTATCATGGTGATGCTGGAGCCCTACCCTATCAGAGACTCATCGATTATGTAAATGAAAGAGGCGGGTTAACTTTTTGGGCTCATCCAGAGGTAAATAATGTTTCTAAGGTAAATGGTGTAACCCTGCAAACTTTATCCTATGCGAATCTTTTACCCCAAACTGAAAATTACACGGGATTTGCCATCTTCTGGGAAGGGATGAAAAAACTTGGTCGCCCCGGCGGTCTCTGGGATGCTATGTTAAAAGAATATTGCTCAGGAGTTCGTCAGAAACCCGTGTGGATCATTGGAGAACTGGATTTCGAAGATACCACCGATAAATCACTCATACGTGAAGTCAGTACCATTGTATTCAGCAAAAGTCGTTCGGTGGATGCCATATTAACGGCTATGAAACACGGCCGGATGTATGCCACTCGAAACTTTGCCAGCGATTATTTGACTTTAAATGAATTTTCGGTGAGCAGGGGAGATGAGTTGAAAGTTTATATGGGCCAAACTCTTAATTCTGAGATTGCTCCAGATATAAATATTTCTTTGACATCCAACAAAATTGCCAGGTATAGACTTTTATTAATTCGAGATGGCAAAATCATCAAGCAATTTAAGTTCGATAAGTCATTAGAAAAAAAATATGTAGATAAAGAAATATCTAAAAGT
>CAZMEG010000024.1:13852-15985 GCA_964565205.1 uncultured Cytophagia bacterium | reverse complement strand
GAAAAATCTAATTAATTTACAGTTTTTAAAAAAACCATCAAACCATCACAATTATTTATTGATATTTTAGAAAATTATTTTAAGATGATATTGTTAAAATAAGTTTTATAAAAATCAAAGAAGGAGGGAAATGCAAATTAATTCAATCGTGGAACAAATAGCGCTGGAGAAATCCATCTTTAAGCTGCGTTATGAACCCACTGAAAAGATCGGTGTGATTGTAGTAAATAATTTCCCTGACCTTGGGAAACTCACCGCCCTGCGGTTTCTGGAGTGGGCACAGAACAATCCAGGCGGGGTCATTTCCTTACCAACCGGAAAAACCCCCGAATATTTCATAAAAGAAGTACAGCGCTTTTTGCAAACCTGGCATTTAAAAGAAACTCAAAAAGAACTTGAAGAAGGAGGGGTGGATCCCACTAAAAAGCCGGACCTTGGAAGTCTCCATTTTGTACAGATCGACGAATTCTATCCCATAAATCCTCTGCAACACAATAGTTTTTATTATTACGTGAACAAATTTTATATCCAGGGTTTCGGACTTGACCCGAACAAGGCTTTGTTAATCAACTGCGAAAAAATCGGTTTACCAAAAGGTAAGACCCTTGAAGATATCTGGCCGGAGGACGAGGTGGATCTTAGCCTGCGTTATCGGCAGGCAAACAATGCTCTGGAGCGGATTCAAAAACAGGTACTGGAAAATATCGATCAGTGGTGTGCCGAATATGAATCAAAAATCAGAGCTCTGGGAGGCATCGGTTTTTTCCTTGGAGGCATTGGGCCAGATGGACACATCGGGTTTAACATCCGGGGATAGGATTTTTATTCCACAACCCGGCTTACTCCCACCAATTATGAAACCCAGGCAGCGGCGGCCGTGGACCTGGGCGGCATTGAGGTGGCAAAGAAACGCCTGGTCATTACTATTGGACTGGCCACCATCACCTACAACCCCGATTGTGTGGCTATAATTATGGCGGCAGGCGAAGCCAAGGCTCGCATTGTGGCCGATGCCATTCAGCAACCCAAACATATTCTCTATCCAGCTACCGTATTGCATGACCTCCCCAATGCCAGATTTTATCTGACACAAGGTGCTGCTAAATTACTCCAACAACGACAGCTTAAGATCTTAACCGAGGCTTCAAAAATTAGCCAGACGGAAATAGAAAAAATTGTGGTGGATTTATCTTTAAAACGAAAGAAACGCATCGAACGCCTGAGTGCGGATGATTACAAAAGCGATCCCTGCGCAGCTTTGTTACTAAAAAAATCAGGAAAAACCCCGGCCCTTCTTAATAAACAGGTAACCACTTCTCTTAAACAGAAAATAGAGGCAGGCGTGACCATTCGTCAGAACACCACGTTTCTGCATACCGAACCCCACCATGATGATCTCATGCTGGGGTATTTACCCTATATTGTTCGTCATATTCGTGAACATTCCAATCGTCATTATTTTGCCACCCTGACCAGCGGCTTTACCGCTGTCAGCAATCGGTACATGCTGGATTTGCTTACCCGGCTCAAACGCTGGATGCAGCGCGGCACTTTTGATTTGTTGCTGAAAGAGGGATATTTTGATCCCAACAATAGCATTGGAAGAAATCGAGACGTCTGGCAATATCTGGACGGTGTGGCGGCTAATTCCCGTTCTTTAAGAGACGAAGGTGAACTACGACGGCTCCTGCGTAATCTCATTTTTTTGTATGAAGAAAGTGATCCCGAGAATCTGAAAAATCGCATCGATGAGCTGATCAATTATTTTCAAACCCAGTATCCGGGTAAAAAAGACCTGCCACATATTCAAAAATTGAAAGGCATGTGCCGGGAATGGGAAGCCGATTGCCTCTGGGGATATTTTGGCTGGCATTGCGACTACGTGATGCATTTACGTCTGGGCTTTTACAAAGGGGATATATTCACCGAAGAACCCACCCTGGAACGCGATGTACCGCCAATTTTACAACTCCTTCACAAAGTGAAACCCGATGTGGTAAGCGTGGCTCTGGACCCGGAAGCCAGCGGTCCCGATACCCACTACAAAGTGCTTCAGGCTACCAGTGAGGCGCTCAAATTGTATGAAAAGGAGACCGGTCGTAGCGACGTCCAGGTACTTGGCTACCGAAATGT
>CAZMEG010000024.1:4489-13842 GCA_964565205.1 uncultured Cytophagia bacterium | reverse complement strand
CCCTGCAGGATAATGCCTTCAAGAACTCTTTTGTCACACAAAAAGATGCCTCTTTCCCCAGTTATGAATATGATGGACCTTTTTCGGAATTGGCTCAGAAAATCCAGGTGGAGCAGTATCAGATGCTTAAAACCTGTCTGGGAAGGGAATTTTTTAATGAACATAAAAGTGCGCTCATCCGTGCTACACGGGGCATGGTATTTTTAAAACAGTTGAGTCTAAACGAATTCTATCAGCATTCCAGAGAGTTGCGTCGTAGTACAGAAAATTTATGATCTCCGCAAACTCTCAAAAGATTAACTACCAGAGCTGACCAGGTCTTAATAAAATTCACAAATGAAGACGTTTGTGTTACGATATGAAAGTCCCTCTTTCTTTCACTGAGATGAGAGGGATACAGGGACGAGTTCAAATAGAAAAGGCAATGTATCGTCTTTTCGATTAACCGAGGTAACCCTTATTTTTTAGCCACAGGAGCTGTGGACTTTCGTACAACCAGTTCCACCGGAACCTGCACCCGTCCGGAAAGGAAATTTTTACTTTCAATCATTTCTACCATACGTCGAACCGCCACGGCACCGAGTTCTTCTTTAAATACGCGGATGGTAGTTAGCTGGGGATCGATCATAATATCCTGCTCAATGTCATCAAAACCGACTACCGAGATATCTTTTGGAATTTTAAGGTTATTTTCTTTCAAATATTTGATGCAACCAATGGCCATAGCATCATTAAAGGCAAACACAGCGGTGAAATTTCTGGTAGTTTTTAAAAGCTTTTTAGCAGCCTCATAACCATTGGTAAACCCGGTTTCTGGTTCATCAATCACGATTAATTTTTCATCTACCGCAATCTTATTCTCAGTTAGTGCTTTCTTATAACCTTCCAATCGTTCTTTGAGACTTGGATGAGTACGATCGCCGCCAAGAAATGCAATGCGTCGGTGTCCCAATTGAATGAGATGCTCAACCGCCATGTACCCGCCACTTTCATTGTCCATTGTCACACAGGAATATTTACCCCGCGGTGGGTAAAAATCCACATAAACGACAGGTACATTACATTTTTTCGTATACTCAATTAAAGCCTGCGGTACCTTACCACTCATAATGACTCCATCCACATTTTTTTCCAGAAGAAAGCGGGGCACATGACTGCCTTCACGAAAATTTTTAGGTACCGTGGTCAACAGGATGTAATAGTGGAACTGGCGTGCTTCAAATTCTGTCCCCAGAAATACCTTGGTGTAAAATGGTTCGGCTCGTGAGAAATGGTCCTCGGTAAGCACAAACCCAATGTTGTAGGTGCGTTTGGCGGCCAGTCCGCGGGCATTCCGCCGCGGATGATAGTTTAACTCCGCAATGGCCTGCTCCACTTTCCGACGGGTTTCTGGGCTGATATTTTCTTTTTGATTGATAACCAGTGAAACCGTTGAAAGTGAAACGCCGGCCTTCTTTGCTACATCTTTAATAGTTGGTGACATAATTAAAACGCTTCGATTAATTTAAAAATTTTAACCCGATTTAATTTTAATTTGTTTTAATTTTTATTTTGATTTTTACTAACAAGAAAAGGAGTATAATTTAAAACGCTTCGATAGTATACGTAAAATTTTAATTAAAGTCAAGCGTATGATTCATAATTTTAAGATTGTCTGGTAGCGGTTACTGCATATGTTAATGCTTGCAACCCCTCTTTTTCAGTGACTTTTCGCTTGTGTTTCGGGTTCTTAATAAAGGTCATTTGATCCTGAATTAAATCTTTAATACATTCCAAATACATCTCTTCTTTAGGTTTTGTTAATTTGTAATGAAATGTAATTAACTGGCTTCCTTCGATCCTTTTACCCCGTCCTCGAAACGTTCTCGAGTTAAACCTTTCCAATTCTGTAATTTCAGCCGTCGGGAAGAGACTCTTGAGTTGATCAAGAATTTGATCATTTACCAGCACCTGACCATGTAATTCCAGGGGGATCCAGCCGTAAATGGAGAGGTCGCCTCTTTCAAACAAAATACCATGCGTAGCTCGATCCAGGCAAGAAGGTTGATCGAAACCGTGATAGTGATGGGCTACCACACCGGAATCGTAGCGTAGCAGGCAGGTAACCCGATCTTCTAAACCGGTTCCAGGTCTCTTTTCAGCATGCGCTGACAACACTTTCCCATTTCCAAACCAGTATTCATAGAGGTCAAAAAAATGAACTCCGTGTTCCACAAAGATGCCCCCGCTTTTGTTTTTGTCCCAGAACCAGTGCTGGGGCTCCAGGGATTCATCACTGGCATAATTCTCAAAATAAGCGTGGAGCGGTTCCCCTAAAAACTGTCTGTCAATGATCTGTTTGACCTGATCAACCAGGGGGTTATATCTTAAAATGAAATTAACCACCAGCACCCGCTGGTGAGTTCGGGCGAGCTCAATAAGCTGCCTGGCTTGTGACATCTCAATGGTCAGCGGTTTTTCACAAATCACATGTTTTCCAGCCTGCAAAGCCTTATAAACCAGATCAAAATGCTGATAGGGCGGGGTAGCCACGTGGAGCAACTCTATTTCAGCGTATTTAAATATATCTTCTACGTTCTCTACAGGTGTGACCTGAAATTGGGATGCAACCTTATGGAGCAGGTTTCTGTCCACGTCTGCAATAGCCACTACCTCAACATCACGCAGGGCCGAATAGGCTCGAAGACAGAATTGCCCAAATCTCCCACAACCAATTAATCCCACACGCATTTTTTCTCCTTTCCTCGAAGATCCATGCTGTTTTGCTCTCAGGGTGGTAAAGCTTGAAAAATCTTTTCCATTTAATCCAATGTGGTTACTATTTCAAAATTCATGGAGTTATTCCATTAAAAACCGCTTGAAAAAGTCAGTTGCTGCCGTATAAGCTTTCAGCCAGCTTTCATAGCGTAAAAAGCCGTGCACTTCATCCGGGAAGATCAGAGTTTCCACATGTACACCCAGTTTTCGTAATCGCTGTACCAGGTCGGTCGTTTGTTGAAATAATACATTGCGGTCGTCATCACCATGAATGAGTAAAATGGGTGAGGACCAGAAAGATAGATTAGCTACCGGGGAAGAATTATAGGCCTTTTGCAGAAGTTCTTCCCCCTGCAGTCCCCAGCCACCCCCAGGTGAAAAATCAGTAGCACGAAAAGCCCAATCATGCACGCCGTGTAAATCCACTCCGGCTTTAAATAAATCGGAGTCGCGGGCGAGGCCCAGAGCAGTGAGATACCCACCATACGAACCACCCCATAGGCCGATTCGTTCAGGATTTACTTCCGGTCGCTGTCTGAGATATTGACCGGCAGCCAGGATATCTTTGTACTCAGAAGCCCCTCGCGGTCCCTGGTTTTTTGCTCGACGAAAATCCCTGCCATAGCCAATTCCAGAACGGTAATTGACCGATAAAACTACAAATCCCTGATTGGCCAGATACTGGTTCATGGCATAGGCGTTCGCATAATAACCACGATAATGCCAGCCAAGTAGCATCTGACGAATGGGTCCTCCATGCATAAAAATAACCGCCGGATACCTTATGCCTGACTTACTTTGAGGTGGAAGAAATAATTGACCATGGATTTCCAGACCATCGGCTGCTTTAAAAATAACCTGTTGTGGTATAACCAATTTATCACGAGGAAAGGTTTCCGGCCAGGTTTCAGGAAATATCCTCCTAACTTTTTTATCACTGGAAGATAAAATCATGATCGCCTGTGGATGCCGGGCGGTGGCGCCGCGAAAGGCAATATATTTACCACTGGCTAACACTACGGGATTGGTTTCGATGCCCTTCCCCGGCGTTAAAAGCGATGCCTTTCCTCCGGTTGTTGCGACCCGCCAAAGGTGGCGACGATCGATATCCTGCTTATTGCTGCTGAACACCAGAAGTTTACCATCTCCCGTAACATCGCTATGTTCGGCTTCACTTGAACCTGGCGTTAAATCGATTACTTCACCACCGTTGGGAGCGATGCTGTAAATATGCATCCACCCTTCATGTTCTGAATAAAATAGCAACCGATTGTTTTGTGTCCATCGCAAGGGATGAGCGGGATAGTATTGAGCAAATCCCCCATCATCTTTAGGAGATTGCCAGATTTTACGCGCTATGCCTTTTTCAAGATCAGCAACCATGATAGCGAATGGATTCCCACCGGTGATATTACGCAATTCACCCTTTTTCGCCCCGGGTGTACGAATGAAGGCGAGACTTTTACCATCGGGAGACCAAACAGGAAAGCCATCCCGATCCACATCGGGAGCCACCCAGTTAATGCGATGTGCCTGACGATCATAAATCCCGATAAAACTGTGATCACCGCGATTACTTACAAAAGCGATACGATTACCATCTGGCGACCACACTGGATTTCCATTGCGACCTCGTGCTTTAAACAGTGGCTTTATTGTTTTCGGTTTGCCATTTCCTGAGTCCGGTAAGGTTAACCGGGTTAAATAAAATTGTCTTTTGTGGAGGTACAGGACTTCTCTGCCATCTGGTGAAATACGGGGATGATTGCCAACAGCCACTTTCCACGGTTTTCCGCCCTCCGTGTTGATAGCCCAGATGGCCTGTTCCGCCCCCTCGGGATTACTGGTAGGATTGGGATTTTCACCGGCTCGATTTGGGTTCCCTCCACGTACATATACCAGGGTGGTGCCATCCGGTGTGAGTTGAAGATTGCTAAGCGGTTGACCATCGTCTTCAGTATATTTCGTGAGCTTTTTAGGCTTAAAATCTGGAGCCGCGGCGGTCCAGATATTGCGTACACCTTTCTGGTTCACCACCCAGGCAATGCGATCCACTTTAGAAGCAGCCACAAGATTGAAACTATATGGGGCGCCGAGCACCTGTTCTAAAGTGAATGATTGACCAAAAAGTAACCACGGAAAGAAAAGAGACATAAGTGTGACTCGAAGCATTAATTGGGAGAATTTAGTAAAACCCATGGGCTCCCTCCTTAATTTGTCTTCGGAATAAGGTAAATTTAAAATTTTAAAGTAGAATGTCAATGGTCTAACTATGTTGCATTTTTAGAATCAGGGATTCACGACAACACGGCTTTCTACTTCTTTGGAAAAATATTTATAGGAAGAATAGGTGGGTTCAACTTTCAGGGTGATTCGATACTGTCCCGACTTGAGTGATTTAATTGTGGAAAATATTTTGTTTGCAAAGCGATCAGACTGTTGAAACCTATCGGTCTGGTTAGTTCCTGATTGATTTCTCAGATAAATTTTCTGCTTACCAGAAAAATATAATTTCTTACTAAAAATTTCTTTTTCCCAGCCCTCGGTTTCATTTTTTATCCGCAGGGTTAAAAATGAAGGCTCGGTAAGAAAAAACTCCAGTTTAATGAAATTTTGTTGTGGGAGCCATTGCGCCTGGAAATCAAAAATATCGGTGCCAATCCAGTAATATTGAGCCGACTCTTTTTCGGCCACAAACACCTGACCAAACCTTCGATAAATGGCGATCCCCCGGGGTTCCATAAATTCTTTGTCCCCTTTTCCTTTTCTACCAAAAGAAGTTAAATAATTCAAGTTGTGATCAAACTTGTGAATGCAATGATTGAGCTTATCGGTGACCCAGATGTTGTTATAATAATCCAGGGCCAGATAGGCCAGATGTCCATTTTCAAATCCGATGTCCTTTAATTTAGCAGCAGCTAAAAACCGGCCATCCAGTGTAAATTTTTGAATACGAGTATGATCCAGGTCGATTAGCACGATAAAGCTATCTTTGTAGTAGGACCACCGTTCACCGCCATCGGCTACCGCCAGGGCTGTGGGATGCCAGAGTTGACCGTCCTGAACCCCCTGTTTGCCAAACCAGAGATGTAATTTCCCATCCGGTCTTAAAATCTGCACCCGATGATTGTTGGTATCGCCTACATAAACAAATCCGCGAGTGTCCAGGGCGATTCCCTGCGGAGCATTAAATTGACCAGGCGCTGCACCAAAACTTCCTATGGCACGCACAAATTTCAACTGTTTTCCTGGATTAAAAAAACGAACAATTCGGTGATTGCCGGTATCGGCCACATAAACATCCCCCTCTTCGTTAGCAGCGATGGCGGTAGGATGGTTCAGTGCCTTTACTCCCCTTGCTTTTAATCCATAAAATCCCAGGGAAGTCATGGAAGTATTGTATACAATCATATTTAAGCCAGAATTTACCCCGTAGCCGGTTACCTCATCATCATCTTTAGTGCTGTTGGGATCGTCCCAGCTTTTAAGTCGAACGACCGCCAGCCCTTCAGGATCACGTACTTTGACTTTATTTTTTGTGTAAAGTAACAAATGGAACTTGGTAGCCTTCCGGATCCCCATGGTATGTAAAAAAGAAGGGTAAACCAGCGTGGTGGGATCATAATGATCTTTCCCAGGATTGAAGCTTACCAATGCTATTAATAATGCAATCCTGATTTTCATGGTTAATTTTCTTCCTGGAGTGCCGAGGTTTCTTTATCCACAAAATGGAAATGTTCCCAGATGCGTTTCGCCAGATCCAGTGTAATCCCTTCCACGGAAGCGATTTCATCTACATTGGCTTCGCGTAGATTTTTCACCGAACCAAAATATTTAAGCAAAGCTTTGCGGCGCGCAGGTCCTACTCCGGGAATTGTATCCAGTGCAGACTGGAAAGTACGCTTGCGGCGTAAAGTACGATGATATGTCACGGCGAAACGATGGGCTTCGTCACGAATCTGTTGCAATAATTTCAACCCTGATGAGGTCTTGGGGATATTCTGGGGATCAGAGGCACCGGGTACGAAGACTTCATCCAGTCTTTTCGCCAGCGCAGCCACAGGCTGATCGGTCATATTCAATTCATGCAAAACTTTCAGTACCACAGATAATTGACCTTTACCGCCATCAAGTAAAATCAGGTCGGGTCGCTCCAGTTTTTCTGCAAGCGAACCACTATACCGGCGTCGGACGGCTTCAGCCATCATGGTAAAGTCATCCGGGGTCTCTTTACTGCGAATTTTAAATTTACGATACTCACTCTTTTTAGGACGTCCATTCACAAAGGTTACCATGGAAGCCACCGGTTCTTTACCCTGAATGTTAGAAACATCGAAACATTCAATTCGACGCGGAGGTCTGGTTAATCGCAAATCACGTTGCAGGGCTTTCACGTTGTGTGGCACATAATCTTTAGCCTTGAGCTTTTCTAATTTAAGCTCCTCCAGCAATAACCGGGCATTCTTCAGGGCCATCTCAACCAGTTTAGCCTTCTGACCTTTTTTGGGTATGATCAATTTAACCTTACCCTGTCGTTTCTCCTCCAGCCAGTTTTGAACTTCTTCTAAATCTTCGATTTCAATGGGTAAATAAATTTCTTCCGGAATAAATTCGGTTTTTAAATAATATTGCTTAACAAACGAAGAAACCACTTGAGGGAATTCTTCGTCTTCCACACCGTTGAGATAAAAATGCTGGCGACCTAAAATCTTTCCATCACGAACTTTAAAAACTACACCACAGGCATCTTCGTCTTCCAGGGCTACTGACACAATATCCCGATCGGTCATGTCATCGGTTACTACTTTTTGCTTATACTGGAAATTTTCTATGGATTGAATCTGATCCCGTACTCGAGCTGCCTCTTCGTAACGACGTGCTTCCGCCAGCTTCCACATTTTTTCCTGCAACTCTTCCAGCACTTTATTATTTTTGCCGTTGATAAAATTAACAATCTGTTCCACCATCTTATTATATTCTTCTTCACTCACCAGCCCTTCACAGGGACCGTCGCATTTTTTGATATAGTAATCCAGGCACAACTTATATTTCTTTTTGGCTATGTTTTCCTCACTTAAGTCATAATTACAACTACGAATGGGAAAGATTCGTTTTACCGTTTTCAGCAAACTTTTCATGGACCCTACATCCGTGTAAGGACCGAAATAGCGGGAGCCATCTCGCACTATCTTACGGGTTGGAAAAATTCTTGGAAAACGTTCGTTAGTAACTCGAATGTAGGGGTAACTCTTGTCGTCTTTGAGATTAATGTTGTAGCGAGGTTTGTATTCCTTGATTAGATTCATTTCCAGAATAAGGGCTTCCATTTCGGTATCCGTCACAATGATTTCCAGATCGGCGATTTTAGACTTGAGTCGTCGCAGTTTGGGACCTTCCAGGCGTCCTTCCTGAAAATAAGATCGCACCCGATTGCGCAGTACCTTGGCTTTGCCAATATAAATAATTTTTCCCCGTTTATCTTTGAATAGATAACAGCCTGGTTTTTTGGGTAGATTTTCTAATTTTTCGGCAAGACTTGTAGTTATATTCCCGGCCATGGTCTAAGTATTGTCTGAATATTGCACCAGTTCGATTAAAATCCCCCGACTGCTTTTGGGGTGAATAAAAGCCACTCGACTGCCGCCAGCCCCTTTATCGCTCGTCTGTTCAATAAACTGCAAACCGTGCTTCGAAAGTTCCCTTTTTGCTTCTTCCAGATTGTCAACTTCAAAACAGATATGGTGGATGCCTTCGCCCCGCTTGTCAATAAATTTGCTGATAGGAGAATCCGCTGCAGTGCCTTTGAGTAGTTCCAATCGCATTTCTCCTACCGGAAAAAACACCGTTTCAACCTTTTGAGCTTCCACTACTTCCTTGTGTGCGGGTGATTTACCGGTTAAATGCTTATAAATTTCCACGGCCGCTTCCAGGTCAGCCACCGCAATACCGATGTGATCGAGTTTTTTTAGCATAGTTACCTTACCAGTATTATTAATGGGAACATACGAATTAAACTCCTGGAGCGCGATTTTTAAAAGTTACACGGATCCAAAACCCACACAAACATCAGAATACCACATACCAAAATCCGCTTTATGAATCTACGAGTAAAGACAAATCCAGTGCTTTTGCTGAGTGAGTTAACGCACCAACCGAAATGTAATCGACACCGGTGCCGGCAATCTCACCAACCGTTTCCAGACTCACACCTCCAGAAACTTCCAGTTCAACCGCACCCTTTACTATATTTACAGCCTCACGAATTTGCTTGAGATTCATATTATCCAGCATAATCCGATCGACTTTTGCCAGCAGAGCTTCCTCCACTTCTGGAATGGTGCGGGTTTCCACTTCAATTTTTAGATTCAAATTCATCGCCTGCAGGCCTTTTCGTACTAAATTAACGGCAGCAGTAATTCCGCCAGCCGCTACAATGTGATTTTCTTTAATTAAAATCATGTCATAAAGACCCAGGCGGTGGTTTTCTCCTCCCCCTACTCTGACCGCATATTTTTCCAGGTGCCGCCAGCCAGGGGTAGTTTTTCTGGTATCCAGAATTTTTGCACAGGTACCTTTTACTCGTTCCACAAATTGGT